>JBBSES010000050.1:0-14291 GCA_038239465.1 Gemmatales bacterium | reverse complement strand
GCTATTAGAACGGCCCTTTCAGAGCCGAAAACCAAAGCAATACTGCAGCTCCTTAACTTGATGCCTGTGGACTACCGATCCCCGCTCGCCGGATGATGGTTAGAGACCGGCGTCACTGCGGCGCCAGCGGCGTCACGTAGCAATTCTTGTCATTGTGACCCGTGATGACCGCCTTGCCATCGGGCGTGAAGGTAATGCAGTAAGCGCCGAAGCCGAGCTTTTTGGTCGCCGCCGCCTTGCCGTCGGCGAGGTTCCAGAGAGTGACGTTGCCGGCGTACCCACTGGTGGCGAGCGCTTTGCCGTCGCGCGAGAAGGCGATGCCGTAGGGGTCGTCGGGGGTGGGGCCGAACTTCTTGGCCTCGGTGCCGTCGGCCACGTTCCAGACGCGGACGTTGCGGTCGAAGCCGATGGAATAGACCTGCATACTGTCCGGCCCGAAGACGACGCCGGTCGCGGCTAGTTCGTGCCCCTTGAGCGCCTTGTGTTCCTTCTGGCCCGCCACGTCCCAGAGCTTGACGAGAGCGTCGCCGCCCGCCGAAGCCAGGTACTTGCCGTCGGGACTGTAAGCGACGCTGTAGACCGAACCGGCGTGGACGCCCAGGTTCTTGAGTTCCTTGCCGCCAGCGTGATCCCAGAGGCGGACCGATTTGTCGGCGCTGCCCGAGGCGATCGTCTTGCCGTCGGGGCTGAAGGTGATGCTATCGACGATGCCGGCGTGGCCCTTGAGTTCCTTGGCCATCTTGCCCTCGGGGATGGTCCAGAGCTTGATCGTGTTGTCGTGGCCGGACGAGGCGAGGAGGGTGCCGTCGTTGTTGAAGGCCACCGAGTAGACGGGTCCGGTGTGGCCGCTCAGGGTTTTCATTTCCTTGCCGGTGGCCATGTCCCAGAGCTTGACGGCGTTGTCGAAGCCGGCGGTGGCCAGGATTTTGCCGTCGGGGCTGAGGGCGACCCCGTAGACGAGGCCGGTGTGGCCCTTGAATTCCGTCGGCCCGTCGGCGGCGACGGTGGCGAGCGAGGCGAGCAAGACGCACAGGGCCAATCCGCGTTTCATCGCGAGTCCTCGTAAGGCGGGTGATCAGATGCCGCCCTCGACCGCCGGGCCGGTGCCGGAGGACTCCGAGAGGGGAGCAAAGCCGCGCCGCATGGTATTCTCCGTGATAGTCCGCGGCAGCACGAACTGCAACAAATAATCTGGCCCGCCCGCCTTGGACCCAATCCCCGAGAGCTTGAAGCCGCCGAACGGTTGGCGGTCCACCAGGGCTCCCGTGATCTTGCGATTGATGTACAGGTTGCCGACGCGGAAGGCGCGCTTGACGCGGGCAATGCTGTTCGGGCTGCGCGTGTACAGGCCGCCGGTCAGGGCATAGGGGACGCCGCTAGCCAGCTGCAAGGCGTGGTCGAGATCGCGCGCCTTGAGGACGGCCAGGACCGGCCCGAAGATTTCCTCGCGGGCGATGGCGGCGGTCGGCGGCACGTCGGCGAAGATGTGCGGCGCGACGTACCAGCCTTCCTCCGCGAGATTGCCCACGTCGCCGGCATAGACCAGTTTCGCTTCGCCCTTGGCCTTGGCGATGGTATCGAGGATGCGCCGCCGCGCCGTCTCGTCGATGACGGGGCCGATGGTGCTGCCGGGATCCTCGGCGGGGGCGATCTTCAAGCCGCGCGTCGCTTCGATCAGGCGCGGCAAGAATTGATCGTAAATCGTCTCCAGGACAATGACGCGCGAGCAGGCGCTGCACTTCTGCCCCTGGTAGCCGAAAGCGCTGTGGACGACGCCGAGGACCGCTTCATCGAGGTCGGCGTCGCCATCGACGATGATGGCGTTCTTGCCGCCCATCTCGGCGAGGACGCGCTTGACGTGGTCCTGTCCTTCCGGCGTCTCGGCGGCCTGGCGATTGAGCAGCAGACCGACACCGCGCGAGCCGGTGAACGCGACGAGTGCTACATCGGGATGGCTCACGAGCGTCGGCCCGACCTCCTCGCCGATGCCGGGGAGATAACTGACAACACCGGGCGGTAGGCCGATCTCCAGGAAGATTTCCATGAGTTTGGCGGCGACGACCGACGACTGCTCGGCCGGCTTCATGACGACCGTGTTGCCCGTCACCAGGGCCGCCGTCGTCATGCCGCAGAGGATGGCGAGCGGGAAATTCCACGGAGCGATGACGACGGCCACGCCGCGCGGATCATAGAGCGTTTCGTTCTCTTCGCCCGGCAAATCGCGGCGGCGCGGCACGGCGAGGCGGAGCCATTCGGCGGCGTAGTAGTCACAGAAGTCGATGGCCTCGGCCACATCGCCGTCGGCCTCGCGCCATTGCTTGCCCGATTCGTACACCTGCCAGGCGGCCAACTCGAAGCGGCGACGACGCATGACGACGGCGGCGCGGCGCAGGAAGTCGGCGCGCGTTGGTGCCGAGGCGTCGCGCCAACCGTCGAGCGCCGCTTTCGCCGCCTTGATGGCCAGGGTCGCCTGTTCCGCCGTCGCTTGGCCACAACGGCCAATCACTTGCGAACGATGCGACGGGTTGCGCACTTCGATCGTTGCAGTGGTCGTGAGCGGCTTGTTATCGACGATCGGCGGATAGTTGCGCCCCAGCTGCCCGGCCACGTCCTTGAGCGCTTGAGCGAAGGAAAGCCGATTCCCCTCGCGGCTAAAATCGGTGAGCGGCTCGTTGCGAAAAGGGGATCGCGAAACGTAAACGTCGTTGGATGAGTTCCGCGCTCCGAGTTCCGCGCTCCGAGCTTTCTGCAGCGGGTTCATGAGCAATTGCTCCTCCGGCACGTGTTCGGTGAAGCTGGCGCGCAAGAAGGATTCATTGGCGGTGTTCTCCAACAGGCGGCGCACCAGGTAGGCCATGCCGGGCAGCAGCTGGCCGAACGGCGTATAGACGCGGACACGTTGGCCCAAAGAAGCGAGGGCGTCCTTCATCGGGTCGGCCATGCCGTAGAGCATCTGAATTTCATAGGCGCGCCGCGGCACGTTCATCTGGTCCGCCAGCGCCAGCGTGTAGGCCAAGCTGCGAACGTTGTGGCTGCCGAACGCCGGCCGCAAGAGCGCGCGATTCTCCAGCAGGAACCGCGTCAAGCGCTCGTAGTTGGCGTCGGTCTCTTCCTTGCGGGTGAAGACCGGCACCGGCCAATCTTGCTGCGCCGCCGTGATCGTCTCGTAGTCCCAGTAAGCGCCCTTGATGAGGCGCACCCATACCGGCGTGCCGCGGCGCTCGACCCAGCGGGCCAGGTTTTCCAGGTCGGCGGCGCAATCGCGCAAATAAACCTGGATGGCGATGCCGACATCGGGCCAATCCCGGAATTCATCCTCGTCCAACACTTCGCGGAAGATGCGCAGCGTCAGATCCTTGAAGGCGTACTGCTCCATATCGACGTTGACGAAGGCGCGTTGCTGGCGCGCGAGACGCAGCACGGGACGCAAGCGGGCGCGGACGGCACGGCTCGTCCCCTCCGGGTCGATGGGGTCGAACTGCGAGTAGAGGGACGATAGCTTGATCGACACGTTGACGCGCGGCAACGGCCCGGTGACGGGATCGGTATCGATGGCGTCGATGGCCGGCCAACGATTGACGGGTTCACTCAACCCGGCGAGCAGGCGCAGGTATTCGCCCTGATAGTGGTCGGCCTCGGATTCGGTGATGGTCGCCTCGCCGAGCAGGTCGATGGTGAAGCCGAGCGAGCGGCGGCGCAGGCCGGCGACGACCTTCAATACTTCCGGCACGCTGGCGCCGGCGATGAAACGTTGCGCCAGGCGCTCGGCGTTAAACTGGGCGGCTTTGGCCAGAAGACGGCCGCCGACACCGTTGGTAGGCAGCACGCGCAGCCCCAGACGCATCCAGCCGGGCAAGCGCGGGCCGAGTTCGGCGAAGTATTCGCGCAGATGCCCCGCGATTTGCGCCGGCGAATGCAGCAAGGGCAGCGCGTCGATGAAGCGGAACAACTGCACCTTGAGCGCATCGTCGCTCATGGACCATTCCATGAGGCGTTCGTCCCACCAGGCGGGGCCGAGCGGCAGCGGCGCCGGGGCATGGCTCAGCCGCGCGAAGATCTCGCGGCCGTAGGAATGCGTCAGGTCTTCCAGGTCGGCGGCGGCACTCATGGTGGGTTTTCCGATCGTCACTCGCCGCGCCGTGGGGAGCAGGCTAATATCTTGAGGGGGCATTCCAAAGGCAATCGAAGCACGCTCATGGCCATCGGCAAGTACCACGTCCTCGGCACCCTCGGCAGCGGCGCCCACAGTACCATCTATCACATCCGCCGAACCGCCGACGCCAAACAATACGCCCTCAAGGTCGTGCCCATCGACGACAAGGACGATCAAAAATTCCTGGAGCAAGCCCGACACGAACTCAAGGTCGGCCAGCTGCTCGATCACGCCAACTTGCTGAAAATCCACGAACTGGAGACCGAGAGCGACTGGCTGTTTCGCGTCCGCAAGGCGAAGCTGTTGGTAGAGTACGTCAACGGCCGGACGCTGGACACCGTACCCGGCCTGCGTTTGCCGCATCTGGTACACGTCTTCAAGTTGGTGGCCGACGGGCTGATCCATCTGCACAAGCGTGGCGTCCTGCACGCCGATTTGAAGCCGAACAACATCATGGTAAGCCGCGCCGGCGAGGTGAAGGTGATCGACTACGGCCTGGCCTGGATCAAGGGGCAGCCGAAGGGCCGCGTGCAGGGGACGCCGGAGTACATGGCGCCCGAGACGGCCGCCAAGAAAATCGTGAACGAGCGGACGGACATCTACAATTTCGGCGCCACCATGTACCGCATGGTGACGGGCCAGCTGCCGCCAGCCACGGTCACCGACCTGGGCGTGCTGCCCTTGAGCGCGACCCACTTTCAGCAGTTATTGCAGCCGGTGCGTCAGCTGAGCCCGAAGGCGCCGGCGCCGTTGGCCGAATTGATCGACCGCTGCCTGGCCTTCGATCCCTTGAAGCGGCCCGAGCGCGTCAGCATGATCCAAGGGCCGCTCGATCACCTGGCGGACGAACTGACGCGCGGCCCCAGCGACCGCCTCGACGCCCTGGAGTGGTAGCGTGGCGCCAGGCCTTTCCCGGAACCGCCGTCGAAGTTCGGGAGCGCCGGAGGCTTCACACATAATTCATGCTATCTTACGCCATAACTAATATCTTCGACGTAACCTTCCTTGAAGCATAACGAAGGTTGGCGAAGATACCATTTCGTCCCCTATATATTTAGCGAAATATCATCACGATAAATCTCCTCGAATTTCAGGCGGCCTTCGAAGCAGTCGCCGAGGAAAGGAGGCCGGAAATGGCGGCGGTACTGGAAGAGATGAAAGGCATACGAGGATTGCGGCGGGCCGAGACTTTTTCGCTGTTGGATATGATCGACCACTGCAAGTCTCACACCAGGGATACGTACTCTCACGACGATGTCTACGGGCAATTCTGTACTCTGGAAGCGTTCGTCGATTGTCCGCCGCTGGAGGCCTACGGTTATTTGGCCGACGCTTACAACTTGCAAGAATGGACGTATAGCATCAGAGATCTGGAGCCGGCCGGCTCTCATGGTCTATTCGTGGGCAACGAGAAAATAGCGGCGGACACGCGCATATTCGTCCGGGTCGTGGCGAACCCCGAAGCTCTCACGGTGGATTACCACTGCGCCTGGGACCAAGGAGGTCATCTATGGATGGTCTACCTGATGCGCGTGGTTCCCGCGCCGTTGGTTCTCGACCGGCCGGGATCGGTCGTGCTCTGGACCAATTGTCGGCATCCCTTTTACGATAAGAATCCCTTCCCCACCCAAAGCCCGCCGAACCGAGTGGGGTGGGTCGGAGACTTGTGGCCGCTGTTCCACGCGGGCCATGAGGTCGAATTGGGCAATCTCAAGGCGATCCTCGAACACCGGCATCGCCGAATGGCGATTCCTATCGCCGAGCGCGCGGCCAATGGAATGGGCACATGAATACCATTAGCCTGGCCGGCGCGGCCTCTTATATGCCCCCCGACATCATCGACGGTTCCTTTTTCGGCGAAGGCGGCGCATCCTCGGATGCGATGTTTCATGGCCCGCGCACGCGCAGGCACGTGGGACCCACCGAGACGGCGGCTTCCATGGTGGGGACCGCCTGGGACACTTTGGCGGAACGACTGAACCTCGATGCCGGCCGCGACGTGGATGTCATCCTTACGAACACCGCTTGTCCCGACCAATTTTTCACCGGCAGCGGCGCATCGATCGCCAAGCGCGTCGGAGCGCGGCCTTCCCACGTCCTCGATTTGCATAACACCGGCTGCACGTCGTTCGTGTTTCTGTTGATGTTGGCGCGGCAATTTCTCGGCTCCAACGGCGCGCGCGGAGCGTTGCTCTGCAACATTCAAAATGGCGGCGGCCGCATCTTCAACCACCCGGAAAATCGGCGGCGTCCTCAGTCGGCCATCCCCGGCGACGGTTGCGGAATCGCCTACCTGGTGCCAAACGAGGAGTCGCCGGTTCGCAGCGTGGTGACGCGCTGCTTCACGGAATACGCCGACGACATGTGCTTCATCAGCGACGACAACCAGCCGTGGTGGCAACCGCGAAATCACGCCCTCCACGTCGATTTTTCCGAAGCGAAGGTGAAAGCCGTGGTGCGCCGCGGCCGATCGATGGTTCCCGAGATCGTCCGCGAGGCCTGCGCCGCGGCGGACCTATCTCCCGCCGATATCGGAATTCTCATCACCAATCAACCCAATCGAGGCTTTCTACGCGGCTGGCGAGAAGATCTGGGAGTACCGCCGGAACGTCACCTCGACACCTTCGAGGAATACGGCAATCTGTTCGGCGCCGCCCACCCGATCGGCATCGAACGAGCCATCGCCACCGGCGCCCTCAAGGCCGGCGACTTTCTCGCCCTGGGCGGATTCAGTCACGCGGGGGATTACGCGGCCGGGGCGATCATCCATTGGCGGGCCGCGCGATAGGGAGAGCGCCCTTCCTCACGAAGGAAAGACCATGCGATTAAGCGATGCTCTCGCCGCCACGCTTCGAGATTGGCAAGTCGAGTACGTTTTCGGAGTCAGCGGCGCGAACATCGAACATTTTCACGACTCCATCCACCGACTCGGCCATCGGCGCCTTCATTCTATATTGGCCAAATCGGAGATCGGGGCGGCCTTCATGGCCGACGCCCGTGCCCGAGTCCATAAGACCTTGGGCGTTTGCTGCTCGACCTCGGGTGGGGGGATGATGAATCTGGCCGTCGGCGTTGCCGAATCGTTCGCCGAATCGGTTCCCGTCCTCGCCATCGTGGGCCAGGTTCCCAGCCAACTCGAAGGACGCGGCGGTTTTCAAGATTCCTCGGGACTTGGACGAACCGTCGATGCCCTGCTCCTCTTTCGCTCGATCGCCAAGTATGTATCTCGGGTCGATGGGCATTCGTTCTGGCCCACGCTTCGCGCGGCCGTCGCCAGCGCGCTTCAGGGCCGTCAGGGACCCGCGGTATTGCTCGTCCCCCGAGACGCTTTCGACCAAGAAGTGGGCGATCGTCCCGCCGACATGCCACCCAATCTCGCGGATTTCCACGACCCCGCGATATCGCTTGATGTCGGCCCCCTGTCGGCGGCGATTCGCGGCGCCCGACATCCCGTGCTTATGCTGGGCACCGGCGTGGATCGGGCCGGCGCGTCGCCGACGGTGGAAGCATTTGCCCGTCGCGCGGGCATTCCCGTCGTCACCACCATGAGTAATCCGGCCACTTTTCCCCAGGACGATCCGCTGTTTCTCGGCTGCGTCGGCGTCGCGGGCCACCCTTCGGCGCACGCATACCTCAACCATACCGCCGACCTCATCGTCGCCGTCGGCACCGGCTTGAACATTCTCGTCAGGCAACCTTTAGGCGAAGCGCTTCGCCGTGCCCCGCTGGCAGTGGTCAATGTGGACGCCGGTGAAATCCGCCGGATCGCGGACCCGTTTCTCGTCATCGAGGGGGACGCCCAAACGGTGTTCGACGAACTCCATCTCTCGTGGGAGAACCAGCCGTTCTATCATGGTTCCGTCTTGAACTACGCGCGTTCCCACGTCGTGCCCACCTCGATCCCGTTGCCCCCGTCCATCTCAGGCACGTGCGACCGCGACCCAAAGCTATCACCGTCGCGGGCGATGGAAGTACTCCAGCCGTACTTGGCGCCCGAGTGCCACATCTTGTTCGACGCCGGCAATTGCGTGGCGACAGCCCTGCACTTTCTGGACATTCCACCCGGCGCCACGGCCACGATCGCTCTCGGCATGGGAGGCATGGGCTACGCGATCGCGGCGGCCATCGGCGTGCAGATCGGCCGTCCGCGGCGCAGCATGGTACTGTGCGGCGATGGCGCCTTTCTCATGCTGGGCATGGAAGTACACACGGCCGTCGAGTACCAATTGCCCATCCTGTTCATCGTCTTGAACAACCAATCCCACGGCATGTGCGTGACGCGACAGCACCTCCACTATCAGGGACGCACGGAGTGTTCCACCTACGGCCCGGTGGATGCCGCCGCCGTCGCCAAGGGATTGGGCGAGACGGGCAATTTGTGGACGGGCAACGCCGCCACGGAAGCCGAACTCGCCGCTGCCTTGCACGCCTACACGACCGATCACGCGCATAAACCCGGACTTCTGGATGTACGATTGTCCTGCTCGGAAATGCCTCCGTTCCATCCATTCCTGCCCATCGATGTCGCGACCAAGGCCAGAAAACGCAGGCCGCGCGTCAGGGTGAGGGAGGAAAGACGTTATCCGCCCGTCGATCAACCGGAGGCCCCGGCCTCTATTCCGTGACTGTCTTTCTCGATCTCAAACCGATAGTGAGGAGGGGTCGTTGGCGGTCCCGGCGACCGCCACGACGCTTCATAGTGGTAGAATAGGAGGTGAGCTTTCGTCCCGTCGTCCGAGGTGCCGCCGATGGCCACGTCCCCCGAGCGCGAACACTTCATCCCGATAAGGCGCCACGAACTCATCGACCTCCTTTGCGACGACAAGGGGATGCCGGCGGCCGACCGCGAGGGCTTTCGCCTCTTCTGCCGGCTGCTGATGGCCACGTTCAACTTTCAGTACCATCACCATCTCGAAACGCTCAAGCACGCCTATGCGCCGTTCGACCCCGACAGTGATTGCCATTCGATGGCCAAGCACCGCGCCGAAGACCGGCAGCGCAAACTATCGGACCTGTTCAGCGAGTTCGGCTGGCTCATGGAACGGGCCGACTTCCGCCACCTGAGTACCGACGGCATCACGCCGGCGCTGGGGTCGGCCACCCCCTGGGGCCTAGTCATGGATGTCGATTTCAAAATCTTCGAGCGCCTTGCCGTCTTCGCCCGCGGCGACGGCGTGGAGAAGCGGCGCAAACGCAAGTGGTGGCGGCCCTGGGAATATGAAGAGGTCGAGGTGCCAATCTATCGTCGCCTGGCCATGATCTTGAAGCTGAAGCCGAATCGGCGCATGGATAGCCGGGTGAACATCGAAGCGGTCTATTTGCAGCTGTTCAAGAACATCCCCAAGCAAGATATCTTGATGCTCCTGCCCGGCGCTCGGGCGCGTATGAGCCGCATCGATCGCGGCAAAGTCGGCTTGCCCTTTCTGAGCGGCCTGGCGATGGCGGCCTACCAGGTGGCCGACGATATCCTCCTCGCCCTGGCCCGCTATTCATCGCAGCCGACGCTGCTCCTGTGGGGCCTCGCCACCGGGGCCATCGGCTACGGCAGCAAGTCGTACTTCTCTTACATCGGCACCCGGCAACGCTACAACTTGAACCTGACGCAAGTCCTCTATTTCCAGAACCTCGACACCAACGTCGGCGTCTTGCTGCGCATCATCGAAGAGGCCGAGGAGCAGGAATGCCGTGCCGCTATGTTGGCGTACCATGCTTTATGGCGCCACGGGGGCGAGAGCGGCTGGACCTCCCCGAACCTCGAAACGCACGTCGAAAAGCAGCTGGAAGAATTGGCCCAGCTACGCATCGAATTCAAGGTCCGCGCCGCCCTGTCCCGGCTGGAGCGAATGCGGCTCGTGGAAGCGGTGGAGGACCGTTATCGGGCGGTGCCGTTGCCGCGGGTGCTGGAACTGCTGGACGAGACCTGGCACGACTGCTGGAAGCCCAAGGCCGCGGCGCCGACGGGGGTTCACAGTGCGCATCAAACCATGAGCGTTTAGCGCTATTGTTTGGGCGAGCGGGGGGCGTAAGCCCCCCGTGGATTTCGCCCAGAGAACCACGGGGCGCTGACGCGACCCCGCTCGCCACGCGGCAAACGGAGAGCCACCATGCACGACCACTGGATTGCCGACCGCACGCGCAGCATCGAACTCTCGGGCATTCGCAAGGTGTTCGAGCTAGCGCGCAGTCTGAAAGACCCGGTGAACCTGAGCATCGGCCAACCGCACTTCGACGTGCCCGACGCCGTCAAGCGCGCGGCGCACGAGGCCATTGATCGTAATGCCAACGGCTATACCGTGACGCACGGCATCGCGGAGTTGAAGGCCAAAATCGCCGCCGACGTTCACCGTCGCTATCCCCACGCCGAGCGCGACCTGCTCGTCACCAGCGGCACCAGCGGCGGCCTCGTTCTCGCCTTGCTGGCCAGCGTCAACCCCGGCGACGAGGTCATTCTCTTCGATCCCTATTTCGCCGGCTATCCGCACATGGTCACGCTGGCCGGCGGCGTGCCCGTAGCCGTCGATACCTACGCCGATAACTTTCAAATCGACCTGGATCGCGTGCGCGCCGCCCTGACGCCGCGCACCAAGGCCATCCTCGTCAACACGCCGGTTAATCCCACGGGCGCGGTCCTCGGCCGCGAAACCCTGCGCGGCCTGGCCGAACTGGCGCAAGAGCGGCGCCTGCTACTTATCAGCGACGAGGTCTATCGCGTCTTCTGCTACGACGAGCCGTTTTGCAGCCCGGCGGAGTTCAACGATCACGTCCTGGTCCTCGACGGCTTCAGCAAGGCCTACGCCATGACCGGCTGGCGCCTCGGCTTCGCGCATGGACCGCGCCGCGTCATCGAGGAGATGACCAAGCTGCAGCAGTTCACCTACGTCTGCGCCCCGAGCGTCGTGCAGCACGCCGGCGCCGTCGCCTGGGACCACGACGTCTCGCCCTTCGTCGCCGATTACAAGCGCAAGCGCGACCGCCTTTGCGCCGCTCTGCAACCTCATTACGACCTGGTCAAACCGGGCGGCGCCTTCTATCTCTTCCCGCGCGTGCCGCGCGGCACCGGCAGCGCCTTCGTCGCCGAGGCGATCCGCAACAACTTGCTCATCATTCCCGGTAGCACGTTCAGTCAGCGCGACACGCATTTCCGCCTCAGCTACGCCGCCGACGACCGCACCATCGACCGCGGCGTGGAAATTTTGAACTGGCTCGCGCGTGGCAGCGAATAATCAACGGGCGTTTCAATTGGTTTACGTTTCCCGCCCCTAAACGATTTGGGTTGACTGGATGCGGCAGACCGGCACAATGCAGGCTGCTACGAAACGGCGGTCCCTGGACCCTCGCATGTCGGCCTATCCCGCACATTCGATACGATCTTCCCCATTTGCCAACACGGCTGTCCCGTTCGTCATGAAAGGACCCGGTGCCATGCGCAAGGCGATGTTATTCGGTCTGGTCGGATGCCTTCTCGGGGTGATCGCCGCTCCGCCCGCGCGCGCCGCGGAAGCGGGGCCAAAAGCCTTCGTCGTCCTCGTCGGCGTCAAGGACTACACCGACAAGGCGATCAAGGACCGTGTCCATACCGAGGACGACGCCAAGGCGCTCTACGACCTGTTCACCAACAAGGATTACCTGAACACGCCCGCCGATCACGTTAAGCTGCTTCTCGGCACCAAGGACGAGAAGCGGCCGAGCGAAGAGGCCACCAAGGACAACATCCTGAAGGCCCTGCACTGGGCCATCACCAAGGCGGGCAAGGACGATCTGGTCGTCTTCGCCTTCCTCGGCCAGGGGGCGCCGTTCGGAGAACGCAGCTGCTTCTTCGGCAAGGACTCCACCTTCAAGGACCGCGCCAAGGACGCCATCAACGCCGGAGAGATCGAAAAGGAACTGGAAAGCCTGAAGTCAGAGCGCTTCGTCGCCCTGATCGACATCTTCTTCAAGGGCTTCGACGCCGGCAAGGAAAGCGTGCAGGAGCCGAACCCGATGGACCTCTACAAGATATTCCTCGGCAACGACGACAAGGAAGACCATCAGGCGCCGGCCGGCCGCGTCGTCTTCCTGGCGACCAATGGCCTCAAGCAGGGCCTCGACCTGGAAAAGAACGGCCTGTTCACGCACGCGATCCTCGACGGCTTGAAGGGCAAGGCCGACAAGGAAGGGTACGAGGCCGACGGCGTCGTCACCGTCGATGAACTCGTTAAGCATCTGGAAAAGCAGGTGCCGGAACTGTGCCGCACCCACGGCAAGACCAAGGAAGAGAAGGAACTGATCCACCACGTCCTCGGCTCGCGCTTCAACCACTTCGCGCTGACGAGCAACCCGGCCGTGGCGGCCGACGCGCAGAAGCGCCTCGACAAATTCAGCAAGCTGGCCAAGGAAAGCAAGCTCAGCCCGGCCATCACCGAGGAAGGCCAACAGCTGCTGTCGCGGATGCCCAAGCTATTGGCCCACCAGAGCCTGCGCAAGAACTATCAGAAGCTGGCCGACGGCGACCTCGCCCTGGCTGACTTCACCAAGGCCCGCGATCAGATTTACGCCGACATGAAGCTGCGCCGCGCCGACGCCGTCAGCTATGCCCGCACCGTCCTGCTCGCCGCCAAGATGCTGCGCGACAACTACGTCAAGGAGCAGAACCTCGGCGACCTGGTCGGCCATTCGGTCAAGGGACTGTGCAAGCGCATCGAGGACAAGAAAGTCCCGCAAGAACTCAAGGCGCGCCTCGACAAGGTCAAGACCCTCGATGAAGAGGAATTGAAAGACCTGCTCAGCGACACGCGTGAATTGCTCGGCAAGCGCGAGGACCTGGACAAGAGCAAGGACGTGGAAATCTCGCTGCTGATGATGACCACGCACCTCGATCCCTACACGACGTACATCGACAAGGAAACGCTCGGCGAGTTCAAGCGCGGCACCGACGCCACCTTCACCGGCATCGGCATCCAGATCCGCAAGGACTCGATCACCGATCAGCTGCTCGTCGTCACGCCAATCAAAGGCAGCCCCGCGTACAAGGCGGGCCTCAAGGCCGGCGACATCATCACCAAGCTGACGCGCGAGACCGACAGCGACGGCACCAGGCTCGATCAGACCGAAGTGATCGACACCAAGGGGCTGCCGCTGACCGACGCCGTCTCGAAGATCCTCGGCAAGCCGGGCACGAAGATCACGCTGACCGTGGTCCGCGAAGGGGCCGACAAGCCGATCGACACCACCATCACGCGCGGTTCGGTGCAGGTCGAGACCGTCATGGGCCACAAGCGCCGCGATAGCGACGAGTGGGACTACGTCATCGATCCCGAGAACAAGATTTGCTACGTCCGCGTCACCAGCTTCGCGCGGAACACCTTCCTCGACCTCGATAAGGTCATCACGCCAATGGTGGAGCAAGGGGCCGTCAAGGGGCTGATCCTCGACCTGCGCTTTAATCCCGGCGGCCTGTTGTCGAGCGCCAGCGACATCAGCGACCTGTTCATCGACGATGGCTTGATCGTCACCATCAAGCCGCGCTCGTCGCCGGAACACAGCTACACCGGCAAACGGGCCGGCAGCCTGCTGAACTTCCCGATGGTTTGCATGGTCAACGGCGGTAGCGCCAGCGGCAGCGAGATCGTCAGCGCCTGCCTGCAGGACCACAAGCGCGCGGTCATCATCGGCGAACGCAGCTACGGCAAGGGCAGCGTGCAGAACATCGTGGACTTCAAGCCGACTGGCGGCCAGCTGAAGATGACGACGGCCTCGTTCTGGCGCCCCAACGGCAAGAACCTCAACAAGTCCAGCACCAAGGGGACTGATGAGGAAGAGTGGGGCGTCACGCCGGACAAGGGCTTCCTGGTGGAACTGTCGCGCAAGGAGCGTGACGACCTGGCGGTGCATCAGCGCGATATCGAGATCATCGCGCGGCGCGACCTGCCGGCCAAGGAAGTGAAGGAGCCGTTCAAGGACCGTCAACTCGACAAGGCGCTCGAGTATCTGCGCGGCCAGATCAAGACGGCGTCGAAGGTCGAGCCGAAGAAGGCGGGCTAAGGGCACGAACGAGCGGCGGGGGGTTGTCCCCACCGACGAGCGGCGGGGATAAACGCGGCGACTCGCCGTGTTTATCCCGGCCGCTCGTTTAGCATGACCAGGCCGTGCGCTTCGGCCT
>JBBSES010000049.1:0-14360 GCA_038239465.1 Gemmatales bacterium | reverse complement strand
TCAGCCAATGGCCGCTCTGCGGAATGAAAAAGCGGCCGACCAGTACGAGAATCGCCGGCACTACGGCGGTGGCGTACATCAGCCGCCAATCGGAAATCGATTCGCGCGACTGCAATATGAGCAGACCGACCGCCGTCCCCGCCAGGGCGCCAATCGCCTGGAAGCCGAATGCGCTCAGAACCAACTTGCCGCGCAGATGGCTCGGTATGCTCTCGGAGATGACGAGGTGCGCCGTCGGATAATCGCATCCTAACGACAGGCCGACGCCGAACAGGAACAACAAAAGCAATGGCAGATTCGGACTGACCGCGACCGGCGACAGGAAGACGATGAACAGCGCCATTTCGACGATGAACATGCGCTTGCGGCCGAAGCGATCGGCCAAGCCACCCAGCGCGGTCGCGCCGATGAGGATGCCGAACAGGACGGCGGCGCCCACCATGCCCTTTTGCGTCGCGCCGAGGTTGAATTCCAGGGTGATGAGCGGCAGGGCGACGCCGGTCATGAAGACGACCATGCCCTCGAAGAACTTCCCGGCCGACGCCAGCCACCAAATGCGCCACTGCATGGCGGTCATCGGGGCGCCGTTGGTCGGCGTGCCGTCCGACCAGCGGGGACATTCGTCGATGTATTCCTGGACCGTCCTGGCGTGAGGGTCGTCCGCGGCGGTGTCCATGCTGAGGTTCGTCCAAGAAATGGGCGAGTTGGGGATCGTTACCCCACCCATACCATATGAACGTCTTCGACGTTCGTTAAGCGTATAGCAATTCATGGTTTGGCGATTTCGACGGGAATTTCGCGGCGGCACAATCCCGGTTGCCGCAGCTGCAAATCGCTCTGGATTTTGCACCGCCTGACGTTTCCCAGCGAACCGACTGCCACGATTATGCCTCCCGATCATCCCTCGCGGCGTCCCACCCTCGGCGCCGCCGCTCGCCCGACAAGGCCGACTCCCTCGAAAAAATATCGTGAACCTCGAAGCGCCGCTTGCGTCTTCCCTAGGTAGACGCGGGGCCGTGGCGTAAAGGCAGCGCGGCCGCCTTTTAAGCGGTACGGTGTCGGTTCGACTCCGACTGGCCCCATGTTCGCGGGACTAAAGTGTTAGCGGCAGCATTCCGCTCTCTTACAGCGGTAGGTGTCGGTTCGAGCCCGACTGGTCCCATTGTATTCTCTGGGGTGTGTTGTAACGGTAGCGAGCCTGACTGTTAATCAGGAAGTTGAGGTTCGATTCCTTGCTCCCCAGCTGCGTGGTGCCTTTGGCCGAGCGGCGAAGGCGTCGGCTTCCCATGCCGAACAGGTGGGTTCGACTCCCACAGGGCACTCGATCTTTCCGGGATAGTTCAATCGGCAGCAACACCTGGCTCTGAACCAGGAGGCGTTGGTTCGAATCCAACTCCCGGGGCTTTTCGGCGCGGCCCAGTGGTGGAACCGGCAGACACGGTTGCCTTAAAAACAGCCGCCTTCGAGCGTGAGGGGTCAACTCCCTCCTGGGCCAGTGGATTCTTCAGGGTGTAGCGCAGCCAGTAGCGTGCCTGGCTTGGAACCAGGAGGTCGGTGGTGCGAACCCACCCACCCTGACTTTTTGCGGGATGGACTGGAGAGGTTTCCAGCACGGTCTCATAAGCCGTCCGACGGGGGTTCGATTCCCTCTCCCGCAACTGTTTATCGGTCAAAAGTTCATCCGGTAGAACGCCCCGCTGATATCGGGGAGGCCGCGGGTTCGACTCCCGCGTGACCGACTGCGCGGCACGGTACGCAAATCGGCAAAGCGGCCAAGCTCAAACCTCGGCGATCGTCTGTGGGTTCGACTCCCACTCGTGCCACTCTCATGCGTCGGCTAGGCATTGGCGAGCCCAAGCGGCCGTAACCCGCCCGTATATCTGTGCAGGTTCAACTCCTGCCCGACGCACTGTTTTGCCCTGTTCGTTCAGCGGATCAGGACACTGGCTTGTCACGCCAGAAAGAGGGGTTCGATTCCCCTACGGGGCGCTGTCGGTTGGCCCGTTCGTCTATTGGTTCAGGACGCCAGCTTCTCACGCCGGCAAGAGGGGTTCGATTCCCCTACGGGCTAGTCATTGACCAAGTGGTGGAACGGTAGACACACGGCTCTCAGAAGGCCGGGCTCCATCGCGGGCGTGAGAGTTCGATTCTCTCCTTGGTCACTCGTTCGCGGTCCCGTGGTCCAGCGGCCACGACTCCCGGTTCACATCCGGGCAACGATGGTTCGAGTCCATCCGGGATCACTGAGGTTCGACGATCGTGGGGGCGCATGTGCCAAGGGGGCGAGGCTGCCTCGCAAGCTGCTTGTGATGGGTTCGATTCCCATCGTCTCCACTCGACCGTCCGCGCGGTGGGCTTTCGCTTCATCGCTCGTCTCTCCTCGGTTAGGATGCACGAAGTCGCCATCCCGTCTTCACCGAGGAGTTTCCATTCGTGAAAGCGCTCAACCGTGCCGGCCAGGACGCGCCGGAGCAGGCGAAAGTCGTCGCGGAAATCCAAAAGTTGAAAGGCGCCGTCGAGGTCGATGCCAACGATCCCGATAAGGCGGTCGTCAAGGTGGACTTCCGCAAGACGAAAGTGGCGGACAAGGACCTGGAGTGCCTGAAAGGGCTGCCCAAGCTCCAGGGGCTGGTGCTTTACAACACCGCCATCGGCGACGCCGGCCTGGAAAACGTCAAGGGACTGACGACGCTCCAATGGCTCAATCTCGACGGCACGAAAGTCACCGACAAGGGGCTGGAGCATTTGAAGGGGCTGACGGCCCTCCAATGGCTCAACCTCGACGCCACCAAGATCGGCGACGAAGGCGTCGCGCATCTGAAAGGACTGACGGAATTGCAGTGGCTGGACCTGGGCAACACCGCCATCACCGACAAGGGGCTGGAACCGTTGAAGGGGCTGGAAAAGCTGCAAGTGCTGTACCTGACGCGCAACGCCGTGACCGACCAGGGGGTAGCCGATTTGCAAAAGGCGCTGCCAAAGGCGAAGATCGTGCGCTAACACGAATGAGGCGATTGTTTCCCAAACCGCGCGGCCACGGGAATTTTTCCTGGCCGCGCGGTTGTTTTTATTGGCACTCGCGTCTCTTCTCCTGGAAACTCTGGCGGCCAGTCCTATCCTGGCGGAGTGGCCCAAGTGTCATTGGCCGCCGTGCCCCGCGAACCTGGCAAGACGTTTGCCAAGCCGCGGCATCTCTTCTCGTCAACGGGAGTTTGACATGCGTAAGACGGTTCTTCTGGCCAGTGCGTTGTTCGTGGCCTGCAGCCTGACGGTCGGCTGCGGCAGCAGCGGTAGTCCCGCTGAAACGGCCAACATCATGAATGAGGTGACGGAGATCTTGGTCACGATCAAGGACAAGCCGACGGCCGACGCGGCCAAGCCGAAGCTGACCGCCGCGGGAGAAAAGATGAAGAAACACAACGAGGCGATGGCCAAGAAGTATCCGGCGCCCACGTCGGTCGATATCAGCAAGATGCCCACCATGCCCACCATGCCCGAAGCGGACCAGAAGAAGATGACGGAGGCCATGACCAAATACTTCAAGGAAATCGAACGCGTTTCCGCGATCGATGGCGGCCCCGAAGCCTTGATGGCTTACGGCGAAGCCTCCGGGAACAAGTTGCCCAAGGGCAAGTAGGCGTATCGTCCTCACGCGATCGGGCCGCGCGGCCTTCGTCGCGCGGCCCTTTTTTCGCTTCGATCCTCGAAGCGAAAATCCGCTCTTGACGCCGCCGCGCCTCACGCTATCCTCCCGTCTCTTCACGTCGAAAATTCTCGGGCCGTCAGGCCTCGGCACGAACGGGGGAGAGATTCCATGCGCGCATATCTTCCATTGGCGGCGTTGGGTGTCGTCGTTGGCCTCGGTGCCGCGTCGGCCCAGGCCCAGGGGCTGAGCAGCTTTACCTCCACGGGCCAGCGGGCGTCGTCGTTTGGCTCCGGGCAGGCGGTCACGAATCAGGTGATCGACACCAGCAGCGCCGCGGCGCCGTTCCCCGGCCAGCGGACCTCGTCGAGCCTGGTCACGTTGTTCCGGCAGATCAAGTTTCCCGGCTGGCCGACGACAATTGGTCAGAGCAACTACCCGTCGCCGTCGTCGTATCCGATGTACGCCGACTTCCAGGCGGCGCCGTTCACGCCGGCCAACTCGGTGAATCAGTTCGGCCGCAAGTGAGCCAACTGGCAATCGCCGCGCCGACGCCTATCATGCAGGGGACCGGCGACCAGCGCCGGCCACCCCTGGTTCGAGGTAGGAAGATGGCCGCGGACAACGGCGCGCGCGTGGGCGAGGTCGCCCCGGATTTCGACATCCCCGAAGCGGACGGCACGACGAAGCGCCTCAGCGACTTTCGCGGCAAGGCCGCCGTCGTCCTGTTCTTCTACCCCAAGGACGACTCGCCGGTATGCACGGCGGAAGCGTGTTCGTTCCGCGATAGCTATGAAGCGTTTCGTGAGGCCGGCGCCGAATTAATTGGGGTCAGTTCCGACTCGCCCGAGACGCACCGAGGTTTCACGGAACGCCACCGTTTGCCCTATCGTTTGGTGAGCGATGCCGACGGCGCGCTGCGGAAACTTTATGGCGTACCGAAAACGCTGTGGCTGATCCCCGGCCGCGTGACCTATGTCATCGACAAGCAGGGGATGGTGCGCCATATGTTCGCGTCGCAATTCCAGGCCGCCAAGCACGCGGCCGAGGCGCTGCGCGTGGTGCGGGAAACCCAAGCGAGCGTTTGATTCCTCAGCGAATCTCCTGAAAGCGCCATAGCGGCACGTGCGGCGGCAACCGCGCGGCCGAGTATGCATCCTCGCCCACCATGTCGCGCAATCTTTTCAGTGCCTGGCGGCGCACGGTGACGTAGTAGTATTCGCAACGCGCGTCGCGGGCGGTGTCCCAAATGTAATACAGGTGATCCGTCTCTTGCAGGGCCGTGCGCGCCTCCCACCAGCGGGAGGTTTCCAGCGCCTGGCCATCGTCGAGGTGCTGGCGATACGATCGATTGAAGGTGAGCAAGTCGTTGATGACGGCGCGGTCGGGAAAGCGGTCGGCGTCGCGCACCGGGGGGGCGTCGGCGAGTTCGCGCTGCCGGCGGCGCAGCAAGGACAGGTCGGAGGGGAAGTCCTCGATGCGGGCCAGCACGTAGCGGGCTTCCCGCGGGTCCAGGACCTCCCAGTCGGCGGCCACGGTTTGCAGCGGTTGCCGCAGCGACTCGAACGTCGCGGCTCCGGGGGCCGGCACCGCCAGGTCGGGCGACTGGGCTAACAGCGCGGCGGCGGCCAGGTAATCGTAGGGAAACATGCGTGCGCTCCTTCCCGTTCGCTCGGCGAACGGTCTGCGTTTCGGCGTCTGCCCAAACGGAAGCGAGCGCGGACGGGAAGGAAGGCTTCGTCGCCGAAGCCGTCGCGGTGAAAGGTCAGAGTGGAAATCCATTTCCGCGTCTGCTCGCCATCCGTGGGAGCATGTGCCGAACCGGGTTGATGCCAGGTCGGCCGAGCCACGCGATTCTGACAACTCGCCAGAATCGGTGCCAGCCGAGTTTTCCCGGCAAGGACGGGGCAGGTTGCCCGAGGGTCGGGGTGCCCGCGAATCCCGTCGTTTATGTCTCAGCAGCAATCGTGCCAGGGAAATGACGGCGGCCGCGGAGGAGGCGTCCTTGACAGTGACGATGCGCGATGCGATTAAGTGTTGATGGATTATATCTTTATATGTGCATGAGTGGTGATGGCGGCGCGGCAAGCACGGCAAACGATGGGAGTAGGCAACGGCAAGCTAAGCATGGCAAGCGGGGTGAGATGCCTTCCGATGAGGCATCCCGTGAACGATTCGCGGCACGGAACGCCGGCCGTTTCCCCTCTCTCTTTTCCCGCCTTCGGGGAATCGCTAGAATACCCTCAACTTCTATCTCCCCGCCTTTCGCGGGATTGCCATACGGACGCCTCCTTCCGCGGAGAACGCTAATGTCGGACGGAACGCCTCCCGGGGATCCTCCCGCGCCGCCCTCGGGGGAATCGTTCGATGCCAAGATGCGCCGCTGGATCAAGGAAACGCTGCCGTCGGGCGAAGTGTCCGAGGAGGGGGTCGAGGCGCAGATGGCCCGCTGGCTGTACGTGCTGGTGGCCGTCGGCATCGCCCTGTTCGTCGGTTGCGGCGGTTTGTATTTCGTCATCTGGTTGTTCACCGGGAAGAAATAGGCTCCTATCGCCGAGGCCGCCCATGGAGAACACCGCACGCATTGGCCTGACGCCCCTGCAAGCGCACGTGCCCGTCGAACAATTCATCCAGTGCTGGACCGATAGCGGTCTGACGCCCGCGTCCGAAATCCAGGCGACGCTGGCGACCCTCACCCACCCGCAACGAGTGGACGCGCGTTGCCTCGCCATCGCCCTGGTCCAGCGCGGCAGCCTGACGCCGTATCAGGCATCGGTCCTCTACCAGGGAAAGGTCTGGGGCCTGATCCTCGGCAATTACGTCGTACTGGAAAAACTGGGCGCCGGCGGCATGGGGCTAGTCTTCAAGGCCGAGCATCGGCGCATGAAGCGCATCGTCGCTTTGAAAGTGCTGCCGCCTGCCGTTACCGATACGCCCGGAGCCTTGCAGCGTTTTCAGCGGGAAGTGGAAGCGGCGGCCCGGCTGAATCACCCGAATATCGTCCACGCCAGCGACGCCGATGAGGCCCAAGGCGTACACTTCCTGGTGATGGAATTTGTCGATGGCATCGACCTATCGCGCCTGGTGAAACGGGACGGCCCGCTATCGGTGGCGCGCGCCGTCGATTGCGTCTTGCAAGCGGCGCGCGGCCTGGAACACGCGCACGCCGCCGGCATCGTTCACCGCGACGTGAAGCCGAGCAACTTGCTGGTGGACGGCAAAGGAGTCGTCAAGGTGTTGGATATGGGGCTGGCGCGCATGGATGCCGCGGCCGGTAACTCGGCGGCGCCTACCAAGGAGGAGTTGACGCATTCCGGCAGTATTCTCGGCACCAGCGATTACATGTCGCCCGAGCAAGCGGTGAATACCAAGCGCGCCGACCGGCGCTCGGATATCTATAGCCTGGGTTGCACGCTCCACTACCTGCTGACGGGCCGGCCACCCTATGCCGGCGAGACACTGATGGAAAAGTTGCTGGCGCACCGCGAGCAGCCGATCCCTTCGTTGCGCGACGCCCGGCCCGAGGCGCCGGCGGCGCTCGAGGCCGTCTTCCAGCGCATGGCGGCCAAGCGGCCCGAGGATCGCTATCCGTCGGCCGACGCCGTTATCGCGGCCCTGGCGATGTGCCGGCCCGCGGCGCTGGCGCCGACGCTCACGCAAATCCACACGCCGCCGGACGTGCGCCTTCCATCTCGCCGAGTGTGGCGGGGCCGGGCGGCGGCTGTCGTGCTTGTCGTCCTGCTCGGCGGCGCCGCCGCCTGGTCGAGCCTGCCGCGTTCGCCGAGTAAGGCGATCGCGCCGCCAACAGTGGGAACGCCGACGGTTAGCGCGTGGACGGCCTCGCACACCCCCTGGCAACTTGCCGTGGCCAAACTGCCGCCCGATAAACAAGTGGAGGCGGTGGCGACGCAGTTGAAGGAGTTGAATCCAGGATTCGCTGGCCCCGTACACCATGTAGCGGTCGGCGACGCCGTCATCAGCCTGAGCTTCGTCTCGGATCAGGTCAAGGACGTGTCGCCGGTGCTAGCGCTGCCCGCGCTCAAGCGTTTGCAGTGCAACGGCAGCGCGCCGGACAAGGGACAACTGACCGATCTCTCGCAGTTACGTGGCCTGCAGGTGGATCACCTCTGGGTGTGGTGGAACCCGATCACCGACCTTCGGCCGCTCGCCGCCATGCAGGTCCAGGACCTCAACGTCGAGGGAACGCCGGTCACCGATTTGCGGCCGTTGCGAGAGACTCCGCTCCTACGGCTACGCATCGGCCAGACGAAAGTCCGCGACCTGACACCGTTGCGCGGTATGAAGCTGGAAATGCTTTGGGCCCACGAGACCCCAGCCACCGACCTGTCCCCACTGCTTGGCATGCCGCTGAACGAGCTACGCTGGGACTACCGCCCGGAGCGCGACGCCAAGACCCTGCGTGCCCTGACGACGCTTCGTGTCATCAACAGGCACACCGCGGAGGATTTCTGGAAGCAACACCCATGAACGACGCGGCGAAGTCGATCCGCTTCAAGGACCACACGGCCACGGGGCTGCAGGAACGTCTCGCGCCGCTGGGCGTCAACGCGCGCCTCGCCCGTCGCCTGCAAGCCGCGATCCTCCAACGGTGCGGCGTTGAAGTGCCCGAGCAATTGCCCGAGGTATCGTCGGCGCTGTTGCGCCGCGTCCGCGCGGCGACCTTGGTGCCGCGGCTCACGCTCTTGCAAAAAAGCGTCTCGCCGACCGACGGCTTCGCCAAGTACCTGTTTCAGGGCGAGGGGCCGGAACCGTTCGAGGCGGTGCGCATTCCGCTCTTGCATCGGCCCGGCGACGAGAAGTACATCATCTGCGTCAGTTCGCAGGTCGGCTGCGCCATGGCCTGCGCCTTCTGCGCCACCGGGCGGCTGGGCTTTCAACGCAACCTGGCCACGTGGGAAATCGTCGATCAAGTGATGCAGGTACGCGCCGATTCGCCGCATCCGGTGCGCGGCGTCGTCTTCATGGGTATGGGCGAGCCGTTCTTGAATTACGAGCGCGTCATGCGCGCCGCCGAGATCATGAGCGAACCGTGCGGCCTGGCCATTGACGCTAAGGCGATCACCGTGTCCACGGTGGGCATCGTCCCCATGATCCGCCGCTTCACCGCCGAGCGGCGGCCCTATCGCCTAGTCGTGTCGCTGACATCGGCCGACCCGGAGCGGCGCCTGCAGCTGTTGCCCGTGGAGAAGGCGCATCCCTTGCCCGAGTTACTGGCTGCCGTCCGCGAGTATCACGCGGCCACCGGCAAGCGGGTGACGCTGGCCTGGACGCTGTTATCCGGCATCAACACGCGGCCGGAGGATGCGCGGCAGCTGGCGGAACTGACGGCCGGCCTCCCCGTCCTCCTCGATCTGATCGACGTGAACGACGCAACCGGGCAGTTTCAGCCGCCGGGGCGCGGCGAACTCGACACCTTCCGCGACGCATTGACGGCGGAACTGAAGATGCCGGTGGTCAAGCGCTACAGCGGCGGGCAGGACATCCACGGCGGTTGCGGCATGTTGGCGGGACGGGCGAGGGAGGAAAATGACAAAGCTTGGTAAACCAAACGTTTCGATGGCCGTCCTTCACGGGTATCCAGGTCAACCCTGGCGATGGTACGATAATTGAATCGTCCCGTTCATCATTGTTCCCTTCGAGGAATCGGCCATGACCCAAACCCTTCAAGACTTGCTTCCCCAGGTGCAACAGCTATCGAGCGAAGACCGCGCGGAACTCGCGTCCATTCTTCTGCGATCGCTGGAGCCGGAAGAAGATCCAGAGGATGTCGCCGCGGCCTGGGCGGAGGAACTCGAGCGTCGAGAAGAGGAAATTCGCAGCGGCAAGGTCGTGGCTATCCCACACGAGCAGGTGATGGCCGAATTGCGTAAACTTACCTCATGAAGCCCATACTGTGGCATGTCGAAGCACGGGCCGAGGTCCAGGCAGCGATTCTGTACTACAACACCCAGCGCGTCAGTTTGGGGGCGGAATTCCGCGCGGAACTCGGACGTTCGTTTCGCCGCATCAAAAGTAATCCATCGAGCTTTTCCAAGGTCGGAGGCCTCCACACACGGAAGTGTCTCATGAAGCGATTTCCTTACGCCATCTACTTCATGGAACTCCAGACCGCGATGTTTATACCAGCAGTCGCTCATCATCGCCGCCAACCGGGATACTGGATAAACCGAACGCCGGATTGACTCCAAGGACGGACGACCATGACCACCGCGACTTTCGACGCCGATACGCTCGAACGCCTGGCCGACGCCGGACTGGATCCCGCGCGCCTACCGGCGCACATTGCCGTCATCATGGACGGCAATGGCCGCTGGGCCAAATCGCGCGGCCTGCCCCGCGTCGAGGGACATCGCCGCGGCGTTCGCTCCGTGCGCGCCACTATCGAGGAATGTTGCCGCCTCGGCATCCGGCAATTGACGCTCTATTGCCTCAGCGTCGAGAACTGGAAACGGCCGCAAGCCGAACTCGACTTCCTGATGACGCTCTTGCAAAAGTATCTCGTGGACGAGCGCGTCGAAATCCTCAAGCAAAACATCCGCTTCACGACCATCGGCCGGCGCGAGGGGCTGTCCGCCGCCGTGCTGCGCGAGATCGACGAAAACGTCCGCGTCAGCCGCGACAACACCGGCATGACGCTGTGCCTGGCGATCAACTACGGCGGCCGCACGGAACTGGTGGACGCCGTCCGCCACCTCGCCGACCGCGCCCGCCGCGGCGACCTCGACCCGGAGGCCATTGACGAGACGCTGCTCGGCGAGGCGCTCTACACCAACGGCATGGCCGACCCCGATCTGCTCATCCGCACCGCGGGAGAGATGCGCGTTAGTAATTTCCTTCTGTGGCAAATCTCATATGCCGAACTGTGGGTCACGGACAAATGCTGGCCCGACTTCGACCGTAGTACGCTGCACCTCGCGCTGCGCGACTTCGCCGGCCGGGAGCGGCGCTACGGCGGCCTGACGTGACGCGCCCGCGATCCGCATCGAACGCTTTGGACCATACCTATGCTGCGAACGCGCCTCTGGATGGGCGCCCTTCTGATCGCCCTGTCGCTCGGCGTGCTGGCGGTCGATCAGGAGTTGGCCCCCTGGTATCCGTTCCTGCTGGTCGTGATCCTCGCTCTCTCCCTGGCGGCCTGCCACGAATTGCTCAATCTCGTCAGCGCCTTCGACCGCTTGCCGGCCGGCCTTTGTTTCACGGCCGTTGGCGCCTTGCTCTTGACCAATTGGCTTACGCAGGCGATATCCCTGCCCGGTTCGCCCTGGTCGTGGATCGCGGTCGTCTTCGCCGGCTCGATACTGGCCGCTTTTCTCCAGGAGATGGCGAACTTCCGTGAACCGGGCGGCGTGGTGATTCGGTTGGCCCTGGTCGTCTGGGCGATCGCCTATCTCGGGCTGTTGCCATGCTTCCTTGCCCAGCTGCGCTGGCTGCCGAACCTTGCCGGCGCGACGGGTGTCAACCGAGGTACCCTGGCCGTCGCCCTCGCCATCTTCGTCCCCAAGTGCGGGGACATTGGCGCGTACTTTACTGGCCGTTTGCTCGGCCGGCATCGGATGGTCCCGCTGCTTAGTCCCAAGAAGACCTGGGAAGGGGCGGTCGGGCACATCCTCGCGGCGACGCTGGCGGCCGTGGCCATCAACGCCCTCGGCCCGGCCTTGCCGAATGTCTGGCTGGCGGCGGCGTTCGGCGTCACGGTCGGTCTGGCAGGCATGTTCGGCGACCTGGCCGAATCGTTGGTCAAGCGCGATTGCTCGACCAAGGACGCCTCGGACGTGATGCCCGGTTTCGGCGGCGTTCTCGACGTGGTGGATTCGATCGTCTTCGCGGCCCCGGTCGCCTACGTGTGGTTTGTCCTCTTCTGAAATTTATGAGCAACGAGATCGCACTCACCTTGACGTTGGACAGCCGCGATGAAGCCTTGCTTCTCTTCGGCAGCCGCGACCAATTTTTGCGCATCGTCCGCGATACGCTCGGCGTCCGTCTCGTGGCGCGCGGCGACACGATTCACATCGAAGGCGCTGAGGAGCAAGTCCAGCAGGCCGAGCGCGTCTTCCAGCAGCTGCGGCAAATGCTGGCCCGGCAGGGCAAACTCACCGGCGAGGAAGTGCGTACTGTCCTGGCGCTCGTGCAGGGCGGCGGCGAAACGCTCGGGCCGCAAAGCACCGGCAGCGTCGCCGATAAGGGTAAACATGTCCGGCCGCGCACCGATGGCCAATCGCGCTACGTCCACGCCATGCGCGAGAACGACTGCACGATCTGCGTCGGCCCCGGCGGCACGGGCAAGACGTACCTGGCCGTCGGCATGGCGGTCAACCTCCTGCGCCAGGCACAGGTCAAGCGCATCACGCTCGTCCGGCCGGCGGTGGAAGCGGGCGAACGGCTCGGCTTCCTGCCCGGGGATCTGGTAGCCAAGATCAATCCGTATCTACGGCCGCTGTTCGACGCCTTGCGCGACATGATGGATCCCGAGCAAGTCAAGCGTTACATGGAAAACGACATCATCGAGATCGTGCCATTGGCGTATATGAGAGGCCGCACGCTCAGCAACGCCTGCATCATTCTCGACGAAGGCCAAAACACCACCGTGGCGCAGATGAAAATGTTTCTGACGCGCATGGGCACCGGCTCGAAGATCATCGTCACCGGCGACGTGACACAGGTGGACTTGCCCAAGCAGACCAAGAGCGGCCTGGCCGACGCCATCCAGCGCTTGCGCGACGTGCCGCGCCTGGCCATCGTGCATCTGAACGAACTCGACATTGTTCGGCACCCGTTGGTGCAAGAGATCGTGCGGGCTTACGAAGACGACAAGCCCCGCAAGAAACGGACGGAGGACTGAGCGGCGCGCGGCCGACTCCTCGGGCGCCCCTCGGTACTTGCTATGTTCGGTCCCATGAAGAAGCCTTCCCGCCTGGGCCAATGGAATGGCCGGCGGCACTCGACCCGACTGGACGCGCCGGTGTTGCCGCGTCTGTGGCAACGGCCGGTATTGCTCCGACTGGGCATCGTCTTGCTGACGGCCGCCATCGTCACCCTCATGGTCTACGCCTGGGGGCCGACCGTGCCGTATCGCGTCGGCGAAGTCCACCGCAGCGACCTGCGCGTGCGCGTCGGCTTCGAGGTCGTCAATCAACCGCAGACCGACTGGCGCCGCGAGGAAGCCGTCGAAAGCTTGCAAGGACCGGACACCGGCGATCCGATAGCGCGCGAGGAGGCGCGCCGCGCCGTCACCCCCGTGGTCGAAAAATATCCCGCTGGCATGCCGCTGGTGCGTCGCGGCCAACCCGTCAACGAACGCCAACTCACCCTACTCGAAGAGGAACACCGTGCCTATCTGCGCAGTCAAACCAGGTCCGACCACGCGCGCCGAGCGGTAGCGTTGTTCCTCATCATTAGCCTGCTGGCCGCCGTCGTCGTTATCTATGTCGCCCGCTTTCAACAGAGTCTGGCCCAGGATTTAAACAAGATCCTGAGCATTTGCGTCCTCGTCGTGGTGACCCTCGCGCTGGGATTGCTCTTAAGTCGGCCGCCGTGGCAGGCCTTGTTGATTCCTCTTACGCTCACGGCGATGGTATTGACCATCGCCTATAACCCGCAATTCGCGTTATTGATGTCGTTCAGTCTGACGTTGGTCATGGCCGTGGCGCTGGGGACCGGCCTGGGACATCTGCTCATCATGATGGGCGGTCTGGGAACCGCGGTCTTGCTCTTGCCCGACGTACGCACGCGCACTCGCCTCGTCGAGGTCGGCGCCGCGGCGGGACTCGGCTTCCTGATGATGACCGTCTCCACCGAGTTGCTCACCGGCCAGCCCTGGAAGCTATTATTGAGCGACGCCGGCCGCCATTTCCTCTGGGGCATCCTCGCCGGCTTCATCCTTACCGGCAGCTTACCCCTGGTCGAGCGCGTCTTTGGCATCGTCACGGATATCAGTTTGCTCAAGCTCGCGGACGGCAGCCATCCGCTTTTGCAAGAATTGGTTCGCCGCGCTCCCGGCACTTATACGCACAGCTTCACGGTCGCCACGCTGGCGGAAGCGGCATCCGAGGCCATCGGTGCCAATCCATTGCTCACGCGCGTCGGCAGTTATTTTCACGACATCGGCAAGATGCTCAAGCCGCATTACTTCATCGAGAACCAGGATGGCGGCCCCAATCGGCACGATTATCTGGAACCGGCGCTAAGTACGCTCGTCATCATGGGACACGTCAAGGATGGCCTGGCCCTGGCGCAACAATATAACGTGCCCCGGCCCATCGTCGATTTCATCCAACAGCATCACGGCACCACGCTCGTGGAATACTTCTACCGCGAGGCGTTGCGGCAGCAGGAGAGCAGCGGCCTCGGCGGCAGCGACCTGGAATCGACCTTCCGCTATCCCGGCCCCAAGCCGCAAACGCGCGAGAACGGCGTCGTCATGCTGGCCGATTGCGTCGAAAGCTCCAGCCGCGCGCTGGGAGATCCGACGCCGAGCAGTCTGCGAAAACTGGTCCACGACATGATGATGAAAAGACTTCTCGACGGCCAATTCGACGAGAGCGGATTAACGCTCACGGAATTGCATTTGGTCGAGAAGAGTCTTTGTAAGAGCCTGATCGCGCTCTACCATTCGCGCATCAAGTATCCCGCGGCCGAAGCGCCCAAAGAGCAACGGTCGCTGGCGTCGTAAATGCGAATGCGGCGAGCGGGGGGCGTA
>JBBSES010000048.1:0-14378 GCA_038239465.1 Gemmatales bacterium | reverse complement strand
TCGCGGCGGCGGTCGAGGACGCGGACGTTGACCGTGTCGCCGTGATGCGCTTCCACGGTCACGGTCATATGGTGTTCGTGGACGAGCAAGTCATGGTAGGGGGATGGCACATCAGGGCCGGCGACGAAATCGCAGGCGGGCAGTTCGTCGGCCGGCGCGAAGAGGGTATGCAGGGCCAGCAAGTCCGGCCCCGTGCTTACGGGTTGGCTCATGTTGACAACTGGATCAGCGGCAGGCCAATCGGTTCCGGGTCCGACTCGGGCGGGCGGTCCAGGACGCTATCGACCAGGTAATACAGCAACTCCCGCAACTCCGTCGGTTCGATATCGTCCGCCACCGCCTCGGCGCGGGCGCGGAACTTATCGACCAACTGCTCCGCCTTATCAAACACCGCGGCCTGGCGATAGACGCGCCGCACACGCTCCACGGTGAGCGCGGAACGGTCGGGCGTCTCGGAGCGTTGCCGCAGCAGGGAGAGAAGTCCCTCGCGCTCGGGACCGGCGAGACTTTCGAGGGCCAGGGCCAGCAAGAGCGTCGGCCGGGCGGCGAGCACGTCCTGGCCGACGACGAGTTTGTTGTCGCTATCGCCGCGCCAGTCCTTGAGGTCGTTCAAAATCTGGAAGGCGATGCCGAGATGCTTGCTGAACTCGGCGACCGGCTTTTCGTACAGCTCGGCGGGACCGGCGAGGCGCAGCCCCGCATACAGGGCGGCCTCGAACGCCGGGGCCGTCTTCAGGGCATAAATCTTCAAGGCGTCGAGCGCGGTAAGTGACTGATCGGCGGCGTCGCGCCAGAGCAGTTCGGCTCCTTGTCCCTCGGAGAGTTTTAGGTGCGCCTCCGACATCTTGTTGAGAACGTCGGCCGCGCACTCGCCGCCGATCTCCTTGCGATCGCGGGCCACGAGGCGATAGCCGAGGCCGAGCAGGTAATCGCCGACGTTGATGGCGGTGCCGACGCCGTGCTGCCGATGCAGCGTTTCGCGGCCATAGCGGAAGGTGTCGTCGTCCTCGATATCGTCGTGGACGAGCGAGGCCTTGTGGAACGATTCGATGGCCAGCGCCGCGCGCTTGACGCTTTCGGGAAGCTTGACCCCGTCGGCACTGAGCGTTCCGGTAGCGCCCTTGAGGGCGTCGTAGGCGGCCAGGGTGATGAAAGGGCGCGAGCGCTTGCCGCCTTGCGCCAGCCAGTCGTAGGCGATGGCTTCGTGAACCGCCAAGGGATCGGGACGACTCAGCTTTTCCTTGGGGACCGCGGCGCGCGTCCGGGGGGCCAACTGGCTCAGTTCCGGCTCCTCGCACAGCTGATGGGCGGCGCGCATCAGATGCACGAATGTCTTCGTCGTCGCTTGCGGCGGCGAGCTGCGCAGGGAGATCAACTCGGAAACCCAGTCGTCATCGACCGACGTGCTGCGGCAATTGCTCGACAGCAGCGGCGCCGCGACGCAGGGCACCCCGGCGAGGAGAATCTTGTCGATGGCCTTTTCGAGGACGTTGAGGCAGGCGACGCCGACGATGGCATCGACGTGGCCGCTGACGATGATCTTCAAGACGATAGGCGTGCCTTCGGAGACCAGCACCTTGTAGCCGAGTTCTTCCGCCGTCACCTTGAAGTCGGCGACCGAACAGGCGCCGCATTTTTTGCAATCGAGGCCGAACTCGTCGTAGTCCGCCGGGCAGCCCTCGGCGTTCTTCAGGCAGTGCGGCAAGAGTAACAGCCGGCGCTTGAAATCGACGGCTTGCACCTGCTCGCGCCAGAATTCGTTGCTGATGGCCACCATCGTGAAGCCGAGATACGACTCCGGCAACGCCATGCCACGCAGCATTTCTTCCGCCATCTGTTGCAGTACCGGCTTCGTCAGCGGTTGCGAGCGGTCGAGGACCTTGCCCAGGTCGGCCGCCGCGGCGCGGACGCGGTCGCGCAACTCGCGCGTCTCGGGGACGACTTTCAAATGAGCGGTGCTGGGGCGCCGATCCTTTTTCTCGGTGGGAGACTCGACGGCGGTCGTCACCATGCGTTCCTCGAAGGAGGGCCATTCGGTCGTGCAAGCAGAGGCGGCGGGGCGCGAGTTTAGGCGGGCGGGGCCGTTGCCCGGCAGCGGGCGCGGCCCAGGGCGGCGACAGAGAAGATTATGGGGTAAAGCTTCTCGAAATACCAGAGTTTGGCGAAGTAAAAGCCGATGGGCGTCGGGCGTTGCAGGCCGCCCGCGTCAATTTGTGCGGACAACCAGGCCAGGCCGCAGCCGACCGGGGCTTCGGCGTCGGCCCCACAGTCGAGCAGAATATCGACGGCAAGCGCCGTCTCTTCGATGCTCGATGGCGTGCCAGAGCCGCCGCCCCAGCCGCCGTCGGCGTTTTGCGCCGCCAACAGCCAGGCGATGGCCTTCTTCGCCGGCTCGCTCGCCAGGCGGTCGAAATCGCGGTAGGCGGCCAGAACGCGTGCCGTTCCATAGGTCGGATTCTCGTCCTCCGGGGCGTGCTGATTGCCGAACCACAACGGCAGCCAGCTGCCGTCGGCGCGCTGTTCGCTATCGAGATAGGCGAAGCCGCGGCCGATCTCGTCTTCCACGTCGGGCAAGGGGAAGTGCGGCAGCGGCGGCCGTTGCCCGACGATGGTCAAGGCTTCCGCGTATAGTTGGTCAGCCTCGATCTGCGGACGATAGACGGCGAAGGCACGGAGGACGTGGGCCGTCAAATCGGTGCCGCTGCGGTCGAAGGGTAGATGGCCCCAACCGCGGCAGAAGGTCGGCCAGCCGCCGTCGTCGTTTTGCAAACGCAGCAGCCACAGGAGACCGTTGGCGATGGGCGGCCGATCTTCCCACGAATAATCGCGCAGACGCGGCAACGCGGCCAGTGTGGAAGCCGAATCGGGATGCTCGGCCAACGTGCAGCGCGCCAAGGCGCGTGGTGAAGGGTGCGGTTCCTGGTCGTCGATGCGATCCGTCAACTGCGCTAGCGCGATCAGGGCGCCGGGCGTGTCGTCGGCGTCGGGAACGCCGCCCGGAAGATCGGTCCAGGCCCAGCCGCCGGGATCGGCGCCGGTGTACGGATGGCGCACTTGCCCTTGTTGCCGCACGAGCCAGGAGCGCAGCCCCTGCCTTCGTTCCAGCGTCGGCAGTTCACCGGCGACGGCCAGGGCGTTGACGGCAAGGGTCGTCACCCATGTGGCTAGGTTGCTGTCGATGGGCCAGCTGCCATCGGGCCGCACGGAATCGACGAGGAATTGCGTGCCCGCCCGCGCCACCGGATGCTTGGTCTCGCTCATGCTCGCCAGGCTGAGGGTGACGAAACTGGTCAACGGCACCGCTTCGAGGAAACCGCCGCTCGATGGTTGAATGGTTTCCAGGACGCGCAGACTCCGGCCGCGCGCCAACCAGCGAAAGAGACGCAAGAGCGGATTCCACGGCGGCCGATGGTGGAAGATCGCCTGGCCCACCGCGATCAACGCCGGCAACGCGTAACTCACCACCGGCATCTTCACCAGGCGATACCACTCCTGGGGAACGCACGCCAACTCGAACGGCAACGAGTCCACTTCCTTCCAGGAGACGAGGCCGGCGATGGCGCACGTCGTCAAGATGGGCACGGCGAAGGTGCGGTCCTTGCCGTAGCGATTGCGCAGCGCCTCGGCCTGTTCCTCAATGGTCAGACCGTAGCGCTCCAGATGCCGGTCGGCGTTACGGAGGATATCGGCATAGCCCTCGACCGCTTCCGCGATGTAGAAGGCGGCGCGGCACAGCATGGTGGTAGAAATGTTGCTGACGCTGACCGTCGTATCGCCCCAGCCGCCGTCGGAGTTTTGATGCGCCGCCAACCAGGAGAGGCCATGAGCGATGAGTTTGTCGTGCGGCCGCGGCGGCGAGCGGTCGCGCTGACCCAGGGACAGCGCGCTGACGGCGGTCGCGGTGGACAGGGCGGAGGTGGACAATTCGCCGGTCCAGTGGCCGTCGGGCGTGCGCTCGGCGAGCAAGGCCGCCAGGGCGGTTTGATAGGCACGCTCGATGGCGTCGCGCGGCGGTGACATAGGCACTCGCAAGAGAGAGGACCACAGGCGCGAGCGCGGAGCTACGGCTGATCCGGGTCCAGGCCCAGCGCCCGGAGACGGGCGGCCAAGACTTCGGCGCGCTGGCGTTCTTGCTCGGCGCGCTGACGTTCTTGCTCGGCGCGCTGACGTTCTTGCTCGGCGCGCTGGTTGGCCTGCTCCGCCCGCGCGAGTTCTTGCTGGGCGCGTGCGTGTTCTTGCTCGGCGCGGGTTCGGTCGCTTGCGGCTTGCTGGCTCGCCTTTCTGGCACGAGTTCGGTCGCGGGCGGCTTGCCGGTTAGCCTGTTCGGCCCGTTCCTCCTCCGACGGCAGGAGTTCTCCATCGGCGTCATACCAGCGCAGCCAGGGCAGAGGCATGTTGCGAAAGTTGCCGTGCCAAATGCCGAGTTCGAGGTCGAGTGGCTCGATCCGGTAGTGGCCACGCTCGTTGGGCACGATCGGTCGATAGCGGCCGTCGATAAGCTGAAACGCCTCGACGCGTGCCTCCTGGCTGATGAAAACGACGTAGTAGGGCGCGCGTATCGCCCGCTCGTAGACCCAGAATTTGCCCGATTCCGGCGTCGTGTCCAGTTCCGCGGTCCCGTCATACGAGGCATACTCGATGAGCAGGGTAGGGATGATCCCTTCCCGCCACAGGACGTAAGAACGCCGGTACGTGCCGTCCAGCATGGGCGGCACGCCGGGCACGTAGTACCAATCCGGCGCCCTGCAACCGGCCAGCGGCGGCTCGATGTCGCGGTAATAAATCCCAGAATCCAGCCCGACGGCAAACTGGTTGTCGGGGTGCAACCGCCGCAGCACTGGCCAGATAGCGCCGGTCAACAGCGTGCTTTGTGGGTGTTCCTGATAGTTGTCCACGATCGACCCGTCTGTTTCCGGCAATTGCAAGTGATCGCGCCCCTCGGGCCGAAGCTCGAACAGCTGGCTGTCCGGAACGCGTACCAAAGTCGTCACGGTCTTTCCTCCTCCAGCCATCGCCGGCCACCATTAGATATCCAGCGAATCGAGCGAATCCATCAGCTTATCGAGATCGTCCTTCGGCCCTTGCTGTTTGTCCGGTTGGCGGCGCGGGATGCCGACCGACAAGCCAACGGCGTCGCGGCCGTCCTTGACCAACTCGGCGTCGCGCTCTTGCGCCGCCGTCTGAATCGCGTCGCCGCCGCCGAAGAGGCGCGTCAGGTCGATCTTGAGATTGGTGATGGCCCCTACGGGTGCGCCCGCGATGGCCGGCGTCTTATACTCGGGAAACATGATGGCATGTTCGGGGCATACGCGACTGCAAGCGGGGCAGCCGCGCTTGCAGTTGTCCTGGTTCTCCACCAGGATGCGGTCCAGCTTGTCCACGCCGTAGACGCCGAAGAGACAAAAGTCGATGCACTCCATGCAATTGGTGCAGCGGCTATAGTCGATGACCGGATACCAGCGCCGCCCCGCCTCTTGCAATAGTTGCTCGGGAGCGAAGACGGGAGCTTCCGATTTGGCCGGCTCCTCCTCGCGCATATAACGTCCCAGCTGCACGACCGTGGGATTGCCTTGCACCCATTCCTTGAGCTTGGCTTCGCGGCGGTCGCGGCATTCCGCGGCGATGCGGCGCACTTCCTCGATATACGGCTCGTGGCTCTTGTATTCGCGCAGGTCGAGACAGTAGATATATCGCTCCGGCACGTTGACGGCGCCGATGCCCTGGGGGGGTAGCGCCTCCTCATCTTCCTCCGCTTCTTCGGCGGCAGGCGACTTCAGCTGGCTTTCGCCGTAATGCCCCTGGATGCCATCGCGGTCGAGCAGCCAGAAGGCGGCGCGCGGATACATCCAGGCCAGCACCACCATGTCGCCGCCGACCGATTCGAGAAACAATCGTCCCGTATGCTCGGCGTGCAGGTCGTACAGGTACGGCACCACCGACACGTCGAGGCCCGATTCCATGATCAGGGCCGCTGCGATGGACTCCTCCAGAGCGCGCTTGACGGGATTGCGCCCCTGCGCTTGCGATAGCACGACGGTCAAACGGTTGCGGCTCATGGATGTCTCAATCGGTATCGGTGTTGATCTTGCCCTTGATGACTTGCTGCGTCTTTTCCCAGTTGGCGGCCAGGAAATCGTAATAGCCGTCCACGTCCTTGGTGATACTTACGTCGCCCTGCATATCGAACAGCCAGCCGGTTCCATACTTATCGACGTTGATCGCCGACGGATCCTTGAGCAAGGCGCGATTGAAGTCCATCATGATACCCGCCAGCGGGGCGAACAGGTCCGATTCGGCCTTGGAGGTTTCAATGTGTCCAATCAGTTGCAATTGTTGCAACGTATCGCCGGGGCTTACGACCCAATCGAGAAAGTAAACGTCCTGCATCAGCCTCACCGCATAGGCGGTGAAGCCGAAGCGCGCCTTGCCATCGACCTCGCGGCACCACATATGATTGGTCGGCGCGTAGCGCAGGTCGCCCGGCAACTCGGCGCCGAACTTGCCCATCATGAAGGTGCGGTCGGCCCTGGCCACCGGGTTAGCCTCCATTGCTTGCGGGGGGAGCCAGGGGCGGCAGCGAATCAGTCCCTTCGTCGATCGAGACGATCTGCGACGGCTCCAGTCGGGTACTCGACTCGTCCGGATGGATGACGATGACTTGACGCAGCGGCATCGCCATTGAGTGCCGGTCGGGCACATGCAGTTCACGTCCGTCCGCCAGACGCAGTGTGAAGGGCGAAAACGGCTGTCGGCGCAAAACCGTGCGGACGATCTTGGGGTCCATGAAAAAATCTCCTACGTATAGCGCGTGCCGCGAAACTCCGGCTCGAAGAACGTCGGCAGCAAGCGGTCGGCTTGCAAGAGACCGGCGCGCGTCAGTTCGACCCCTTCGCCGCCGATGGCCAGCTGCCCCTCGTTCGCCAGGTGGCGGAAGCCGTCGCCGAACGCTTCCAGGATATTCACGCCGAACTTGCCCTGGAAGTAGGCGCGTTCCAGGCGGCCCGTCTTCAACTGCAGGATCATCTCGCGGATGAGGCGTTGATGCCGCTGTACCGGCAGGGCACGATTGAGCGGCAGTTCGTCTTTCGACAACCGGCTGACGTAATCGTCCCAGCCATCGACGTTTTGCACATGGACGCCGTTGACGTGGCCGAACGAGGCGACGCCGGTGCCGAACATGTCGGCGCCGTGCCACAGGCTATCGCGGTAGACGAAGCGCGCGTTCGCCTTGCTCTTGACCATGGTATAGGCGCTCGACACCTCGTAGCCGGCGGCGGCCATTTCGTCGAAGGCGTAGTTGACCCAGTCGCGCTTCGTCGGCCAGTCGGCCACGCCCGACGATTCTTGCTCTCCCGCGAGGCGCAGTTCCTTGGAATACACCGTGTTGAACGGCAACTCCATCTGATAGATGGTCACGCTATCGGCGGCCAACTCGATGGTCTTGCGGACGCAGTCGCGCCAGTTGTCCCAGGTCTCGCCCACCATGCCGGCGATGAGGTCGATGTTGATCTGCGGGAAGTGCAAGTCCCTGGCCCAGCCGTAGGCGCGATAGATCTCGGCCGACAGGTGCGCTCGGCCATTCGCCTCCAGCACCTTGTCGTCGAAGTTCTCGATACCCAGGCTCAGGCGCGTGACGCCGAGGTCTTTCAGCGCCGCCAACTTGTGCTGCTGCAGCGTGCCCGGTTCGCACTCGAACGTCACCTCGGCGGCGTCCCTCCAGGTGATGAAGCGATTGAGCCGTTCGACCAGCCCCGTCAACTGCGTTGCACTCAGGTACGATGGCGTGCCGCCGCCGAAGTAGACGAAGTGCAATGGCCGGCCGCCGACGATCGGCTTGCGGCTGTACAGCTCGACTTCCTTGACGAGGGCGTCGAGGTACGTCTCCACGTCGCGGGCGTTCTTGTCGGTATAGACGCGAAAGTAGCAGAACTTGCAGCGCTTCCGGCAAAAGGGAATATGCAGGTACAACCCCAACGGCGTGCCCGGTTCGGGCGGCCGGTCGAGGACGGCATGGGCGTCGCCCAGATGCGTGCTGTTCCAGGCGGAAAACGGCGGGTAGTTGGCCACGAAATAGTTGCCGAGGCCGGTCTTCTCTTGCGTGCTTTCCGACATATGCGAACCTCGAAGGCGAGGCAATGAGGGATTGGCGGGAACGAGGAGGGACGCGACGCGACCTTATCCTCATGGTCTAGCGTATCCGTGGAATGGACGCGGAGCAATCGTGCGCGAACGTTCAATCGCGGTCGCAGGCCACCGGCTCCGCCGCGTGCGCCAGTTCCTCGGCCGCCACGGGATAGTTGGCGAAACGCAGCGTGTAATGGTCCTCGAACCATTGCCGAATGCGCGGCACTTGGCCCTCGTCGTAGCCGGGTTCGACGTGCAGCGTCTGGCCGCGATGTTCCTGGCGTATCTCCCCCTGCTCCACGATGACTTGCCCGCTCTTGATGACCAGGCGCGGCAACTCGAACATCGCCTTGCGATCGGCGCCCGGCGTGTAGAGACAGACGTCGCCGTCGGCGCCGATGCCGAGGTGCCCCTTGTTTTTCAAGCCAAGGATCCGCGCCGGCCCCGCGCGGGTGATGATGGCGATCTCGTTCAGCGTGTATTCGCGGCTCAGTTCCTTCAAGTGGCAACGCTCTTTCACGCGTGCCGGCAAACGTTCGAGTATCTCTTGCCGATACGTCCGGTCCATCAAGAGTTGCACGATTTCGGGGTAGGCGAGGAAGGAGCCGCCGTTGGGGTGGTCGGTACTCATGGCCACGCGCCAGGGGTCTTCGACCATGAGATACCATTCCAAACCGATGGCCCATTGCAGGGCGTGGACGAAGCTCTTGTCCTTATAGGTGATGGGCACGATGCCGCAGCCGGCCTCGCACTCCGTCTCGGCGTTGAGCCACTTGCGGCCCGTTACCTTGTGCAAATAGTAGCCGAGCGGCCCGTCGCCGGTCATCGACGTGGTCTCGCCGAACAATACCTGGCCGACATCAACCGTCAAGTTGTCGTGGGCGTTGACATAGTCGGCCAACTCCGGCACGCGCGATCGAAAGGTGCCCTGGTCGTCCGGCCCGCCGCCGTAGCTGTGGAACTGGATGTGCGTCAAATGGGCGCGGCGGCCTTCGAGCGCCGCCATCGTGTTTTGCGTCGTCGTCCAGTTGCCGGGCATGCCGAGATTGTTGCAGTGGATATGCACCGCATGAGGCAGGCGCAAGTCCATCGCGGTTTGGGCCAGCGCGGTGATGATCTGCCGCGGCGTCACGTCGAAGGCCGCCACCTGGCTATCCAGCCCCTCAATGGCGCTGCCGCCTTGCTTCCACACCTCGACGCCGCCGGGATTGACCAGCTTGATGCCGTATCCTTTGGCGGAACTTAAAAGCCAGGCGGCGTAGGCGCGCAATCGCTCGCCATCGCCGACGGCGATTTGTCGCAAAGCATAATGGTTATTGCCGAGCAGGACAAGGAAGCCCTTGTCGATGACGGGCGTGTCGGCGAATTCCTCGTGCGCGTGGCGGGCGCCCAACGGCGGCACGGCGGCGTCGAACGCGGTGGTGTAGCCGAGGCCGGCGTAGAGATAGCCGGTGGCGAAGGTGCTGGGCACGCTGCCGATGGTGCCGGAGCGCGTCAGCGCCGTGCGCGGGACAAACGGGCCGTCGCGTTTGTCCTCGGGCCGCAGCTTGCGCGCGGCATTCACTTTCGGGCCAGCGATATGCGAGTGCATGTCCACGCCGCCGGGCATGACGACGAGGCCGGCGGCGTCGATGACCTTGTCGGGACGGATGGCCGGGTCGGACGGAGCGGCGACGACCTTGCCGTCTCGAATCCAGATGTCGGCGATCTGGCCATCGACGCCGTTGGCCGGATCGTAAACGGTGCCGCCGGAGATTTTGAGGAGAGGCATAACGCTGGAACTCGCGGTTATTTGCCGACGAACGTCAACTCGCCGTAATCCTCGTAGCGGTGGAAACTGGCGGCGCTCAGCGGCGCCGTGGACGACAACTCGGGCGCTTCGAGCGTCACCGAGTAATCGTAGCGGCACAGAGCGAAGCGCCACTTGGCGCCCGGCTTCGGCTTGCCGCCGGCCGCCGCGAAGGCCGACCAGGGAATACGGCCTTCCACGGTCCAGCCCTTGTCTCTGTCGGACGGATCGTTCAAGGTGCCGTCGAGTGTCACGGCCGATTCCATGCCGAGGCGCGGGCCGTCCTTGAAGCGGCCATAGCCGCCGGCGCCGCGCGACGCCAAATCCAGTTCCAGGCGCGTGTTGGCGGCGTTGACCTGGAATTCGTAGTAGCGCAACTGGTCAACCGCCGGCTTGAAGAACAACTCAAAGACGTCGTTGTTCCACGTTTGGCCGTTGTGTTCCTTCACGTCGGCATAGAGGTCGTGGTCTTCCATCACGGCCGAAAAATACAGATAGCGGTCGTCCCAAAGCAGCCGCGCCTTGGTGCTCGTGGTCGGCTTGCGCTTGGCCCAGAACGCCGCGAAGTCTTGCAGGAGTTGCGCCTTCTCCCAGGCCGGTTCGTCGAGACGGCCATCGATGACGATGGGCGTCGTCGTCCAGCGGCACTCGGCGGCTCGCACGATGGGCGGTTCGGCGGCCGGGGGCGGCGCTCCCTGGGGCGCGGCGCAACCCGCGAACGCCAAGGAAACCGACACGATAGCGAAATGGCGAGAGAGACGCGGCATGATCGCTCCTCAACGTTTCGGCGAGCGGGGTCGCGTCAGCGCCCCGAGTCTAATCTTATGGGATCACGCGACGAATCGGCAGCTTGTTGACGCCCCGCATGGGTTGCGTTATCTACGCCGCCGACCACCGCCACGCGCGGTCAGGTCCTCGACTATCAAATCGCGGCCAAGGCCAAGGCGGCCAACGTGACCTACAAGCTCGAATCCGGCCCGCCCGGCATGACGGTGACGCCGCAAGGAATGCTCCGCTGGCCCGTGCCCGCGACCTTCGCCGACAAGACGGCCGACGTGATCGTCAGTGTCAAAGACGGCAGCGGGCAGGAGATTTTCCACACGTTCGCGTTGAGCGTGGGCGACGGGAAGTGAGTGGCTTAGCCGGCCTGGAACGAACATTCAATTGCGAGCGGGCGAAGCGCTTTTTCGCGCCGCCCGCCGACGCTACGGCTTGTCGGGCGGCGGGGGCAAACGGGCTGCTTTGGACGTGCTTTCCACCGTCGAACCTGGGCTGTAGAGATTGAATTTCCGGTACAAACCGGCGTGCAAGTCGTCAAATGTGATACAGCTGACCTTGTGCTTTCCTATCGACACCGTATCCGTCCGCCATTTCAAACGGTTCCTCTTCGCGTCATCCAAACCGGCGCTTCGCCCCATTACCAGCAGTCCGGTGAAGCTGGTGTAGCCGGGGCCGAACGTGGCGGAGAACCCCTGGGTGTTCTTGAAATCCTCCAAATTGTAGAACCAATCCACGATCTGGCTAAAGGCGTGTTCGAAACGAGCGCTCCACTCGGGATTCTTCCGCTTCTTCTGCTTTTTGAAGATCGTATCTTGCTTGCCGTCTTCAAACTCGACAACGCAAAACTCTTTCTCCCGCTTGCTGCCCAACAAAATGTCGGCCTTGCAATCGCCGAAGAAATCGTATTCGAAACAAATTTCGGTTGCGACCGCGATATGTGGGGGTGAAAGTTCCCAGGTACGCCGTCAAATGTTTGCTCCGCTTGAAGAGGGGCTGAATGTCCTCCATCTCGGAAAGTTCGTCCTTGGACTTCAAGAGTTCCTCGAACTCGTGAAGCTCCTGCTGGAACTTGGCCGATTCGAAAACGATAGTTTCCAAGACCGATGCCATCAGCCGACCCCAGAAGCCAGAATCGCCGCCTTTTTGGCGACGTCGAGAACGGTGACCGTATCGCCATCGATCCGAAAAAAGACGCGGATGTCGGTCGTCGTACGCATAAGATACACGTCGGGTTGTCCCGGCAGTGGGTGCGAATTTTTCCGCACCAACTCGTCGGTGTCCCAGTGTTTCAGGTAGTCAAACCAACCGTGCATCCTGCGAACGCCGTCCGGGTCGAGCGTCCGCAAAGCGATCTCGACCTCCGGCGAAAGAACGACCTTTTTCATGGTCCAAGCTCCGATGAGCGGCTTCATGGGTATTCTGTTTCTTATCGGGCATTGTACCAAAGGCGAAGGAGCCTAACCGCGCCAAAACGAAGGTTGCCTGCCTCTGTCCACTTTTTCATGCCGCCCGCCCCCGGCCGCGTTATAATCCCTTCAAACCTGGCAACCCCATCCCTCTCGTAGGCGCGACTGCTCCATGAGCCATCCATCCACTCGCTTTCGCTTCGCCCGTGGCGCTGCGATTCCTCTCCTGGCGGCCCTCTTCCTGGCCGGCGCGGGCACGCCGCTGGGCGGGCAAGAAAAACCGGCGCGAACGGCGGTCGGCAAGGTGCTGTCCCCCGACGGCTCGATCCTGGAGCGTCCGGCCGGCGAGACCAAGTGGCGCGTCCTCAAACAAGGCGATCCGGTGTACAGCGGCGATACCCTCGTCGGCCTGCCGGGGGCCGTCATCGAGTCGAAGGACGGCGCCGTCCGCCTGTCGCTGTTGGCCGACCTCGATGACCTCTCGCCCTTTCCGGGGTTGGAAAGCGCCGTGATCCTCGACGTTCCCGGCAAGAAGCACGACTTCGCTTTCACGCTCGACCGCGGGCGCGTGGACGTCATCAACCAAAAGAAGGCCGGCGAGGCGCGGGCGCGGGTCCGCTTCCACGAGGAAGATTGGAACCTGACGCTGAAGGAGCCGAAGACGCGCGTGGCGATGGAGATGTATGGCCGCTGGCCGCGCGGCATCTACTGGAACAAGGCCGACGACCCGCCGGAATCGCCGACGCTGGCCCTGGTTTTGGTGGTGGTTGATGGCGCGGTGGCGGTGCATCACGGCAACGCGGAACATGCCATGCACGCTCCGCCCGGCCCGGCCTTCCTTCAGTGGGATAGCGTCGTCGGCGCCGATGCGCCGCAGCGTCTCGACAAGCTACCCGCCTGGGCCGACCCCGACACGAAGCCCACGGAGGTCGGCAAACGCCGTCAGGCCAACATCCGCAAGCTGCGCGAAGGCTTGGTCGCCAAGGGACTGGCCGACACCATCGCCGCCTGCCTGGCCAGCGATGACACACACGTCCGCAAGACCGGCGTCGTCACCCTCGGCGCCATCGACGATCTGCCCGGTTTGATCGCCACGCTCGACGAATCGAAGCACGGCGACACGCGCGACGACGCCATCATGGTCATGCGCCACTGGATCGGCCGCGGTCCGGGGCAAGACGCCAAGCTGTTCGCCGCCCTACAGAAGGACAAGAAATTCACGCCCGCTCAGGCCGATATCGTGCTGCGTCTGCTGCACAGCTTCGGTCAAAAGGATCTGGCCCGCCCCGAAACCTACGAAGTGCTGATCGAGTTCCTGCGCCACGACAAGCTCGCCATCCGCGAATTGGCCGAATACCACATCTATCGCCTGGTGCCCGAGGGGAAGAAGATCGTCTACAACCCGGCCGGCACCAAGGCCGAACTCGAAACCGCTTACAAGGAATGGAAGAAGCTGGTGCCCGATGGTGAATTGCCCAAGAAGCCGAAGGACAAACCCAAGGAATAGCTGAACACACCACCCGCCGTAAACGGCGGACCGGCTTGAATGCAACGCATTTCCCCCCTTCCCGCAAAATCGTTATCGCCGCGCGCCGCCGCGAACCTCGGCGGCGCGTCGATTCTCCTATCTCGCGGAAGCCAACGCGGCGCAGTCATGTCAACGCCGTTCGCGGGCTGCCATTCGGGGCCGTGCGATACGGGATCGTTCGGCCGTCCCATCACCACACCGAGGGAAGAACCATGATTCTGCTCTACACGTCGCTGCTGCTCTTCCTGGTGGCGGCCAAGTTCCTGATCGATCGTCGCGTGGGCCGGCTGGAGCGCAAGTACAGCCAGACGGCCAAGGCGACCGATGGCCTGCTCGTCGAGCCGGCCGCGAAGGCCGAGCCGCTGACCATCGCCGGCATTCCGGTGCAGGTCGCCAAGCGGACGCAGCTGCGCGAAGCGCTGCCGACGAAGGCTGACCTCGCCGAAAGCGCCAAGCGCCAGTTGCAGCTGGGCCTCCTGGTCCAGAAGCGCGACCGCCTGGAAGCCAAGCACGACGCCTGGACGGCGCGTTCGGAACGGCTGGGCCGCTGGGTGGCCCGCGTCCGTTCGTGGAAGGGCCGCAAGCTGCCCTACACGATGGGCGTGCTGGACGTGTCGTCCGCCATGGTCGTCGTGGACCGCTTCGGATTGGGCCACTACGTCAGCGTCGAACGCCTCACGGAGCTGTTCAGCCGCGCGATCAACGGGTAAAGATGCGTTGATGCCAGGCGAGGGGGGGGGGGGGGGGGGGG
>JBBSES010000047.1:0-14448 GCA_038239465.1 Gemmatales bacterium | reverse complement strand
GCCCGATGTGTGATCTGCTCACACGTCGGGCTAACGCCTCGATGCTCGCCCGCAATTTCCACCTATCGTCCATTTGCAAGGGCCGCGTTGTCGTTCGCTCGCGGCAACGACGCTTCCGCCTGGCCCAGCAATTCGCGGATATTCTTGCGGAACTGCTCGTATTGCGTGACCATCGCGTCGCGCTCGCTGGCCGCGGCCGTCAGCTGCTGCTTCAGACCGTCCCGCTCGCGCGTCACGGTTTGCACCTGCTGATCCAGATCCACGCGCACCTGCTTCAACTGCTCCTCGGCGCCGGTCAATTTCTTGCGCACCTGGTCGCGGACGGTCGCGGCGGCGCGGAAGTCGTCCTCTAGCTTGGCGCATTTCGCCTCCAGGCTCCGGAGGCGTTCCGCGCTGCTCGCGGAACCGGGGGCCTGGCCCTGGGCGCAGCCCCAGATGCCCAGGGTGGCGACGACCAGGACCAGCAACGCTTTCTTGGCGCTCGACATCGTGCTTCTCCTTGGAACGGGACCGACGAGCGCAACCGATGCCGGTCGTCCGCGTCGCCCGAAATGTTACGGGTGTTAGGGGGAGAGTTCCGCGCGGAAGGCAGTCAGGTGGGCGCTACCATTCGCCCAGGTTGCCCGACCGCCGTTGACCGCCAGAGTCTCTTTCGGCAGAAAGGTCGTCGCTACTTTACGCAACTGGCCCAACATTGCGCGTCACGCCAACCCAACGAGTCGCGGATAGATTACCCAGGCTTTTTCGCGCACTGCTAGGTGGTGAAGTCGCAGGGCTGGTCGCCGTCGCCCCAGTAGCTGAAGGTGCCTCGATCGAGGTCGATCTGCCAGCCCATGCCGGGAGTGAAGCCCTCCGAGAACATGCCGACGGCGGCGGTCTAGCGGTCGTGGATCAAATGGGCGAGCGGCATCGGCACCCCCCGCGTCGTCGGCCGTCCGCAAGATCAGCCGATAGTCCTTGCGGATCAACGATGGGATGGCGCCGATCGGTTCGTACTTTTCGGCGGCCACAAGCTGGCCATAGCCGCGATAGACCAAACAATCGAACAATGTTTTTCGTCCTCGATGGCGTGGACGTGCGGCGGCGGCCCTGACCCCGCGGGCATGAACTGCTCGATGACCGAGAAGCGGCCGCCGGTCTGCCCGGCCGTGGCGTGGACGATCCACAGAATGTCCACGAACCCGTAGTCCGGCGAACCGTCGCGGCCGCCGCCGAAAGGCCGAAAAGGGTCTTCGCCGCGCATCCTCGCCTCCTCAGAATCAACGGCCAGTGGGTTGTCACTCAGCGCGGCTGAAGCGGTCCTCGGCGGCCTTCCAGTTGACGACGTTCCACCAGGCAGCCACGTATTCGGGCCGGCGATTCTGGTACTTCAAGTAATAGGCGTGTTCCCAGACATCGAGGCCGATGACGGGAAAGGCCCCTTCCATCAGCGGGCTATCCTGGTTGGCGGTGGAGATGATTTCGAGCTTCGGACCACGCTTGACGAGCCACGCCCAACCCGACCCGAAGCGCGCCGCCGCTGCCTGGTTGAACTGCTCCTTGAACTTGTCGAAGGAGCCGAAGGTCGAGGTGATCGCGTCGTTCAAGGTGCCGCTCGGGCTGCCGCCGCCCTTGGGACTGAGGATTTCCCAGAAGAGGGCATGGTTGTGGGCGCCGCCGCCGCTGTTGCGCACCGCCGTTTTGACGGCTTCGGGGACCATGGCCATGTGATTGGCCAGCACTTCATGCAGCGGCTTGCCCGCCAGCTGCGGCGCCTGCTCGCACGCCTTATTGTAGTTGTCCACGTAGGTCTTGTAGTGCTTGCCGTGATGAATCTCCATCGTCTGCTTGTCGATGGATGGCTCCAGCGCGTCCGCGGGATAGGGCAGAGGCTTCATTTCCAGAGGCATGGATCGACTCCTCGATAACTCGGGTTGTGCGTGCGACGGAAGTTAATGGCAACTATGCTGCCCTGCGCATTTATTACGCGGCCGTCAATAGCGCCGCCGTTATTCGCATGACTCAAGCTTTTGAGCGACAGGGTGAACTTCCGCATGTCGAGCAAGTGTGCAATTGCTAGGCCACTTGTGGCCAATCGGGATATTACTCGACGGGAGGGGAGATATATGAAGGATTGGTGTACGTATCGGCAACAGGTGTGATTGCTAAACGCAACCCGCCGCTTCATGGTGCGAAAGGAACTGCTCAAGCGACCCAGAAAGTGTCGAACGCGGTCAATCGGGGAGGCAGGAATCGAATACCCCATGCCCGCGGAGCCCCATGCCCCATCACTCCGGTGCAGCAGCCCGTAGGGGAGTCGAACCCCTCTGGATGGATTGAAAGACCACCGGCATCACCGAACGCCGAACGGGCCATCTCGTCATTCAATGGACACGGAGGAGCGGCGGGGGGTTCACGCGGCGCGGCTGGTTCGTGGGAAAAGGGGCGGCGGCGCGTTATATTCGGTGGCGCGCCGTCGCCTCCCATTTCACGGGAGCTTCCTCAGCCAAGGAGCGAGCCGTGTCCGCCGACCACGAGAAAACCAAGGGGCATTTGCGCGAGTTGCTGGAAACCCACAGCGAAACCGAATTGCTGGCCCGCCTGAAGCCCAGAGCGGAAGCGCCGTCGCCGCGCGTGCCCGGCGGCAGCGCCATCAACGATGAACTCATCGACCGCCGATTCGATCTCGTGAAGAACGGCCCGTCGGCACGCGCGGAATTGCTCGATCCGCACACGCGCGGCCAACAACACTGCTATCAACACAACGTCGAAAATTTCATCGGCACGGTCAAGGTGCCGGTCGGCCTGGCGGGGCCGCTGCGCGTCAACGGCCTGTTCGCGCGCGGCGACTACTACGTGCCATTGGCGACGACTGAAGCGGCGCTGGTGGCTTCTTACAGTCGGGGATGTCAGCTGCTCAGCGAGGCGGGCGGCTGCACGGCCGTTTTGCTGAGCGAGGGCATCAGCCGGGCGCCGGGTTTCGCCTTCCGCGACCTGGGCGAGTGCGGCCGCTTCGCCCTCTGGTGCGCCTCGCAACTGGACGAATTCCGCCGCCGCGCCGAGGCCACCACGCGCTACGGCAAACTCATCGACCTGCGCTTCACGGTGGAAGGCAATCACGTCTATCTCAGCTTCGAGTTCACCACTGGCGACGCCTGCGGCCAAAACATGGTGACGCTCGCCACCGAAGCCATCTGCGATTACATCCGCGATTGCAGTCCCGTGACACCCGAGTATCACTTCGTCGAAGCCAACCTCTCGGGCGACAAGAAGGCGAGCGCTCAATCCTTCCTCATGGTGCGCGGCAAGAAAGTCTGCGCCGAGACGCGGATCTCCGGTGCGTTGATCGCCAAACGCCTGCACACGACGCCGGCGCAAATGGTGAATTATTGGCGCATGTCGGCGCTAGGCGGCGTGTTGAGCGGAACGCTAGGCGTCCAGGGCCACTACGCGAATGGACTGGCGGCGCTGTACCTGGCCACGGGGCAGGATGTCGCCTGCGTCGCCGAGTCGGCGGTCGGCATCACGCGCTTCGAGGAAACCGCGGCGGGCGACCTGTACGCCAGCGTCACGCTGCCGAACATTATGGTGGGCACCGTCGGTGGCGGTACCGGGCTTCCGAGCCAGCAGGCGGCTCTGAACGTTCTCGGCCTGGCGGGGACGGGCCATGCCCGCGCCCTGGCCGAGGTCTGCGCCGGTCTATGCCTCGCCGGCGAATTGTCGATCATTGGGGCGCTGTGTGCCGGCGACTTTAGCCGGGCACATCGCGTGCTGGCCCGCGCGAGCAAGGAGAAGCCGGCCGATGGCTAACCGCTGGTGGGTGTATCAGCGCGAGCGCTTCCCCGTGTTCGCGCACGGGCTGCTCATCGCGGCGTTCAGCCTGTCGGCCGTCAGCTTTTCCGCGCTGCTCCGCGGCGAACGGGGGCTCCCCGAAGACCGCGTCGCCCTGGCCGCCTTCGGCACGGCGTTCCTTTTTTTCCTGCAATTGCGCATCGCCGACGAGTTCAAGGACTTCGAGGAAGACGCGCGCTATCGGCCCTATCGCCCCGTGCCGCGCGGCCTGGTCACACTGGGCGAGTTGGGCCGCGTCGGCGCCGGCGCCGCGCTCCTGCAACTGCTGCTTGGGCTGTGGCTGATGCCGTCGTTGCTGCTTCTCCTGGCCCTGGTTTGGGTCTATCTGGCGCTGATGAGCAAGGAGTTCTTCATCGGCGATTGGCTGCGGGCCAGGCCAATCGTATATATGAGTTCGCATATGTTGATACTTCCCCTCGTCGATTTGTACGCCACTGCTTGCGACTGGTGGCCGACCGGCAAGGGGGCGCCCGCCGGTCTGGGCTGGTTTTTGGCCGTGAGCTATTGCAACGGCATCGTCCTGGAGATCGGCCGCAAGATCCGAGCGCCGGAAAGTGAGGAAGAGGGCGTCAACACCTACACCGTCCTCTGGGGCCGGCGCAACGCCGTCCTGGCCTGGCTCGGCGCCCTGGCCCTGACGGCGGCCTGCGCAAGCGCCGCGGCGCTCGACATCGACTTCGCAACTCCGGTGGCGATACTCCTCGCCGTTCTGTTATTCACGGCCGCGGGCGTGGCCCTGCGCTTTCTGCGCCAACCGATGCCTCACCGAGCCAAGGCGATCGAGGCACTGTCGGGTGTCTGGACGCTGCTCATGTACCTTAGCCTGGGCGCGGTGCCCTTGACCTGGCGCTGGTGCGCGAGGGGGTCGCCGTGATGGGGCCATATATCATCGACGGCCGCGACGCCACCCCCGACGCGGCCCTCGGCGGCAAGGCGCGGGCGCTGGCCGCGCTGCGAAGCGCGCGCCTGCCCATCCCGCCGTGGTTCGTGCTGACGGGCCAGGCGTTTGACGATAGTTTGACGCCAAAACAACGCGACTCGCTCGAACGAACGAAACATTCCAACGAAGTACGCGCCATCGTCGAAAATGTGACGGTCGGCCTCGAGGTTTGCGCGGCCATTGAAAAAGCGTTGGCTCGCCTGTGCCCCAACGACGAAAGCGTGGCCGTGCGCTCATCGGCGTCGGACGAGGATGGGGCGGAACACTCGTTCGCGGGGCAGCTGGATAGTTTTCTGTCCGTGCCGCCGGCGCGCGTTTGCGACAAGGTAGCGGCGGTTTGGCGTTCCGGCTTTTCCGAACGCATCATCGCCTATAGATATGAACATGGATTGAATCCGGTGCCGAAGCCCCCGTCGGTCCTCGTACAGCGGATGGTCGCGGCCGACGTGGCCGGCGTCGCGTTTGGCGCCGATCCCGTTAGCGGACGACGCGGCCTGGCCGTGGTCAGCGCCGTGTTCGGCCTGGGCACCTCACTGGTATCCGGCGAGGGAGACGCCGACACCTATCACGTGGACCGCGACGGCGCCATCGCGCAACGCACGATCGCGGCCAAGACCGTCGCGCACCAACCGTCGGCGGAGACTTGTGAGGGAGTGCATGCCGTCCCGGTGCCCGAAGCGCGGGCCAAGCAGTCGGCACTCACCGACGATCAGGTGCGCGCCGTCGCGGCCCTCGCCAGACAGGCGGGCCAGCATTTCGGTCGGCCGCAAGACGTGGAATGGGCCATTGAAAAAGGCCAACTGTGGCTCCTGCAATCGCGGCCGATCACGTCGTTGCAAACCATCGCCGATCCCGACGGCGCCCGCGTCGTCTGGGACAACAGCAACATCGCCGAGAGCTACAACGGCGTCACCACCCCGTTGACCTTCTCCTTCGCCCGGCGCATCTACGAGGAAGTGTATCGCCAATTCAGCCGAATCTTGCGCGTGCCGGAAGCGAAAATCGAAGCTAGCGACGGCGTCTTCAAGAGCATGTTGGGGCTGATCCGCGGCCGAGTGTATTACAACCTGAATAGCTGGTATCGCGCTCTCGCCCTGCTGCCCGGCTTCACCTTCAATCGCCGCTTCATGGAACAGATGATGGGCGTCAAGGAGGGGCTGCCCGAAGGCATCGTGGCCGAGATCGCGGGCGCCGGGTGGAATGCCCGCCTGCGCGACGGCCTCGGTTTACTCGGCACGGTCGCCGCGCTGCTCACGCATCAAATACGTCTCGACGGCACCATACGCCGCTTTTACCGACGATTGCGAAGCGCCCTGGGCGAGCGTCGCCCCGACCTGGAGACGCGCCGGCCCGACGAATTGGCGGCCTATTATCGAGACCTGGAGCGGCAACTGCTCATGCGCTGGGACGCGCCGCTCATCAACGATTTCCTGTGCATGATCTTCTACGGCGTCTTGCGCAAATTGACGGCCCGATGGTGCGGCGACGCGGCTGGGTCGCTCCATAACGACCTCCTTTGCGGAGCCGGCGGCATGGTCAGCGCCGAGCCGGCGGCGCGCGTGCGCCGCCTGGCGGAAATCGCGCGGCGCGACCCCGCGTTGGTCGCCGCCTTGCGCGACGCGCCGTTCCTCGCCATCCAAGACGCGATGGCATTCGTTCCCGCGTTTCGGGACGAGTACCAGGCGTACCTGGACAAGTTCGGCGACCGCTGCGCCGAGGAACTCAAACTGGAGAGCATGACTTTAGTTGACGATCCGTTGATGCTTCTGCGCTCGGTCAGCGAGATGGCGGGCCGCGCGGAAATCGGCGCCCCCGCCAAAGGCCAAGAAAACAGCGTTCGCCAGCGTGCCGAGGAGCACGTTCGCGCCGCGCTCCGGGGCCATCCCGTTCGCCGCCTCCTCTTCGGCTGGGTACTCACGAACGCGCGCGATCGAGTGCGCGACCGCGAGAATTTACGCCTGGAACGCACGCGCCTCTTCGGCCGGGTACGGCACATCTTCGTCGAGATTGGCCGACAGCTTCATGCCCTCGCGTTGCTCGACGATCCGCGCGACGTGTTTTATCTGGAGTTGAACGAAATCCTCGGCTTCATCGGCGGTACGGCAAGTTGCACTGACCTCAAGGGATTAACGCGGGTCCGCCGGGCCGAATTCGAGCGCTATCGAAAGGAACCGGCGCCGGCGGATCGCTTCGAGACGCGCGGCATCGTCCATCAGGGCAATTCCTTCGTCGGCACGGCAGAAACGGATGTGGCCCTCGATGGCGACTATCGCACCGGCCTCGGCTGCTGTCCCGGCGTGGTCCGTGGGCCGGCACGCGTTGTTACCGACCCGCGCGATGCCCGTTTGAATCGCGGCGACATTCTGGTGGCCGAGCGCACCGATCCCGGCTGGATCGTGCTGTTTCCCGCGGCCGCGGGGCTGTTGGTCGAGCGCGGCAGTCTCCTGTCGCACTCGGCCATCGTGGCCCGCGAAATGGGCATCCCCGCCATCGTGTCGATCGCCGGCGTCACGCGCTGGCTGACGGACGGCGACTGGATTGAACTGAACGGCGCTACCGGCGTCGTCCGGCGTCTGCGAAACGGGGCCGATCATGGGCAGTGAAGCCGCCGCCCGCGCCGACTTTTCTAGCATCCGCTACGCACAGTGCTGGGAAGATGCCGACATCTTGCTCGAAGCTCTCGACGTGCAACCCGGCGACACTTGCCTGTCGATCGCCTCGGCGGGTGACAACACGCTGTCATTATTGGCCCGCGCGCCGGCGCGCGTGATCGCGCTCGACCTCAGTCCCGCGCAATTGGCTTGCCTGGAGTTGCGCGTCGCGGCCTACCGAGAGTTGCAACACGCCGAACTTCTCGAACTAGTTGGCTCCCGTCCCAGCCGGCAGCGGGCCGCGCTCTATCGGCGCTGTCGTTCCTGGTTGTCCATTGATACCCGTGCATTCTGGGACGCTCATCCGGCGGATATTGGGCATGGCATCGGCGGCGCGGGTAAGTTCGAGCGCTATTTCGCCCTCTTCCGCCGCCGCGTGCTGCCGTGGATTCATGGGCGCCGCGCCGTATTGTCCCTGCTGGAATCGCGTCCGCCCCGCCAGCGCGCAGGATTTTACGACCAAAACTGGGATACGTGGCGCTGGCGCACGCTGTTTCGGCTTTTCTTCTCGCGCTTCGTTATGGGCCGATTGGGGCGCGATCCCAGCTTTTTCCGCTACGTGCGGGGCAGCGTGGGCGAACGCATCCTGGCCCGCGCGCGCCATGCCCTGCGCACCCTCGACCCGGCGGCCAATCCGTACTCGAACTGGATCCTTACGGGCACGCATGGCGCCGCCTTGCCCTTCGCCCTGCGGCCCGAGAATTTCCACGCCATCCGCGCCAATTTGGGACGCCTCGAATGGCGCCGGCAATCGCTCGAAGACTTTCTGGATAGCCGCGAGCGCACGAGTCTCGACCGCTGCAATTTGAGCGATATCTTCGAATACGTTTCGGAGGAAAGTTATCACCGTTCGCTGGAAAAATTGTTAGAGTGCGGACGGCCGGGCGGTCGCATCGCTTACTGGAACATGCTCGTGCCGCGCTCTCGTCCCGAAGGTTTGGCAGAGCGTCTCCAGCCGCTCGCCGAGTTGGCCGAACGCCTGCATGCGCAAGACAAAGCCTTCTTTTATAGCCGCTTCGTCGTCGAGGAATTCCGGTGAAGCCGTGGTTGGGCACCCTCCTGGCCCTGGCCGCGTTGTTCGGCCTCCTGGCGGCACTCCGTCGCCTGGCGCGGACGGAAGCGGTCCATGCCGAGTTGGTGCGCAAGGGCTTTCACGTCGGCATGGGCTTGTTGACCCTGTCCTTTCCGTGGCTGTTCGACGCCGCCTGGCCGGTTTTGCTGCTCGGCGCGCTGAGCCTGGTTACGCTGCTGCTGTTGCGCTTCGTCAGCGCCCTCAAGGAGAGTTTCGGCTGCGTTCTCGGCGGGGTCGCCCGCATGTCGCTCGGCGACCTCTACTTTCCCATTGCCATCGTCGTGCTTTTTTCGCTCTATCAGCGCGAAGACGATCCGCGGCCAGATATCCGACTCGTCCTCTATATCGTTCCGGTGCTGCTGCTGACGCTGGCCGACGCCACCGCGGCGCTGGTCGGCATCCGCTACGGGCGTTTTCGCTACGTCACCGCGGACGGCGACAAAAGCGCGGAAGGCTCCGGCGCCTTCTTCACGTGCGCCTTCTTCAGCGTCCACGTGCCCCTCCTCCTCATGACGGATACGGGACGGGCGGAAACGTTGCTCATCGCCTTGCTGCTAGCCTGGCTGGCGATGATGTTTGAAGCCATCGCCTGGGCGGGGCTGGACAACCTCATTTTGCCGCTGGTCTCGTACCTGCTACTGCGCATGTACCTGGCCATGCCGGCGGGGATGCTGCTCGAACGCCTCGCCGTCAGCGCGGCCTTGACCGTGTTCTTGCTGATGTATCGCACGCGGACGACGTTGCTCGGCAGCGCGCTCTTCGGCGCCTTTCTGGTCGGCTACGTCAGCTGGGCGCTGGGCGGCTGGCAATGGCTGCTGGCACCGCTGACGTTTTTCCTCACGTACTCGTTCTTTTGGCCGCGCGCCGAGTTGAGCCGCTGGCGGACGCACAACATTCACGCCGTCATCTGCGTGTCGTCGGCGAGCCTGGCCTGGCTGTTCCTCGCCCGCATCTTCGACCGGCCCGACTTTCTCTTCCCCTCTACGTTGGCGTTCGCCGTCCACCTCGCCATCGTCGGACTGGGGCGCCTCATGTACGACTATCCGTTCGCCAACGCGCGTACCCTGTTGGCGATTTGCATCGGGGCCGGCTGGCTGTTGCTGTTCGGTCCCTTCGTGCTGGCGGCGGGACTGAGCGCCCTGGCCGTTCGCTCGGCGCTCATTGCGTTGCCGGCGATGGCCGCGGCGGTGTTGCTCTTCTACGCCACGCAGCCGGGCATGGACGATTGCCCGACCGACGTGCCGCGCTGGTGGCGCCAGGCCGCCGACGCGGCGCTCGCCTCGGCGCTCGGCTTCTTGACTCTGTCCATGTTCTAATGCGGGTATGCCCCAAAGAATGCAAATAACTCGATGCGATGATAGGGAGCGTTTTTACGCCGTCGCCGGGCCGGCGCCGCTCACGCCGGAGACCGTTGCCTACCAGCGGCCCGACGCCTCCTGGCTGCTGTGCGACACAACGGGAAACGCGGTCGGCCGTTTCTCCCTCTGGTGGACCCACGCGCCGGCCTATTCCATGCATCGGCTGGGATTGATCGGCCACCTCGCCGCCGCGGATGCGTCTCTCCTGGACCCATTGCTCGCATCGGCCTCCGAACAACTCGCCGAGCAAGGCTGCACGCTCGCGGTCGGCCCCATGGACGGCAGCACCTGGCAGCGCTATCGCCTGCTGACGGAACGCGGCACCGAGCCGGCTTTCTTTTTGGAGCCGGACAACCCCGACGACTGGCCCGCCCGCTTCGAAGCGAATGGCTTCGCTCCGCTGGCGCGCTACTGCTCGGCCGTCAACGATGACTTGAGCCGTCAGGACGAGCGCGGTCCAGAGATTCTCAGCAACGTGATGAATCAAGGTATATCCATACGTTGTCTCGACTCGAACTGCTTCGAGGAAGAACTGCGAGGCATCCACGAATTGTCTTTGGCGGCGTTCGCCGGCAACGCGCTATACACGCCGATTGATGGGAATGATTTCGTCGCACAGTACTCGAGTATTCGGCCCGCGATTCGGCCTGAATTGATACTTATCGCCGAGCGCGAAGGCCATGTCGTGGGCTATGGGTTCGCGCTGCCCGATCTGGCGCAAGCCAAACGCGGCCAGGCCATCGACACGGTCATCATCAAGACGCTGGCCGTGCATCCTCGGTGGGGGCACCTCGGCCTGGGCAGTCTGCTCGGCAACGGCTGCCACGAGGCCGCGCGACGCCTGGGATATCGCCGGGCCATTCACGCCCTTATGCACGACGACAACCGATCGCGCCGGTTGAGCGCCCACAGCGGCCGGGTCATGCGGCGTTACGCACTTTATGCCAAGGAGCTTTGAGCTGGGGCCTTCCGTCGGAGTCCTATGAACATCGCCGAAATCTTGACCGAGCAAGCGCGAGCGCGGCCCCACGCATCGGCGATCATTGATTCGTGGCGCGGCCGCGACCGCGCGACCACGTTTGCTCAACTCGACGAGACGGCCGCCCGCGCGGCGGAATTTCTGTGGCGCCGCGGCTTGCGTCCGGGCGACGCGGTACTGGTCTTGCAGCCGATGTCGATGGAACTGTACGTCGCGCTGTTGGCCCTCTTTCGCCTCGGTTTGGTCGCCATGTTCCTTGATCCGTCGGCCGGGCGCGAGCATATCGAAAACTGCTGCGAACTATGGCCGCCGCGAGGTTTCATCGGGAGCACCAAGGCCCATCTGCTGCGCATGTGGACGCCGGCGCTAGCGCGCATTCCCGCAAAATTCGTCATTGGTTGGCCCGTGCCCGGAGCCTTCCCGTGGAGCCAAGTTGAGACGACGCCGCCGCGCCGCTCCATCGTGCCGTGCGAAACCGACACGCCGGCGCTGCTCACGTTCACCAGCGGCAGCACGGGCTTTCCCAAGGCGGTGGTGCGGACGCACGGCATCTTGCGCGCTCAGCATCGCGTCCTCGTCTCCAGCCTGGAATTGTCGGCCGGCAGCGTCGATCTGACGACCTTGCCCATCGTGCTTCTGGTGAACCTGGCCACCGGCGTGACCAGCGTCATTCCCGATGCCGACTTGCGTTATCCCGGAAGCGTGGATCCCGGCCCGGTATTCGCGCAGGTGTCGCGTCACCGGGTTGTCAGCAGCGCGGCGTCGCCTGCTTTTTTCGAGCGCTTGGTCCGTCACGGCATGGCGACCGGAGAAACCTTGCCCACGCTAACGAAAGTTTTTAGTGGCGGCGCGCCGGTCTTTCCGCGCCTGCTCGATCAAATGCAGGCGTTGGCGCCGAATGCCGAGGTGGTAGCGGTCTACGGTTCGACCGAGGCGGAACCGATTGCCCACGTCGCCCGCCACGCCATTACCGAGGACGACACGCGCGCGATGCTGGCGGGCAAGGGCCTCCTCGCGGGTTGTCCCGTCGAGTCCATTCGTTTGTGCATACTGCGCGACCAGTGGGGTACGTCGGTGGGACCGTATGAGGCAGCCGAGTTTCACGCCCATTTCTCGGCCGCCGACGAACCGGGCGAGATTGTCGTTCATGGCGAACACGTCCTGACGGGGTATCACCAGGGCCGGGGAGACGCGGACACGAAGTTCCGCGTTGGCGAACAAGTATGGCACCGCACCGGCGACGCGGGCTATCTCGACGCTCGTGGCCGCCTGTGGCTGCTCGGCCGTTGCTCGGCGCGCATCGCGGATAGCCGTGGCGTGTTGTATCCTTTCGCCGTGGAAACCGCGGTCTATCAGGATCCGCGCGTGCGTCGGGCGGCGCTAGTGACGCATGGCGGTCGTCGCCTGCTGGCGGTGGAGTTTCACGAGGGAACCGGGAGGCACGACGCGACGGAAATCGAGAAGGCCGTCGCCTGGGCGCGGCTCGATGAAGTGCGCATCTTGCAAAGCGTGCCCGTGGACGCGCGTCACAACGCGAAGGTCGATTATCCACGGCTGCGGCAATTGTTGGACGGGTGACACAAGCCTTAAGGCATGGATTCGCTAAAACTCCGATAGGAGGACGAAGCATGCAATCCGTCGCGCGTACCAGGTTGTCAAATGGAATCTTTTACGGGCTTGCCGCCGCCTTACTCTTCGGTGCCAGCACGCCATTGTCGAAATTGCTGCTCAGCAGAGTTGACCCGTGGATCCTGGCCGGTCTGCTTTATCTGGGCTCTGGTTGCGGATTGAGTTTCTGGCTGGTCATGGGCTCTTGGCTTACGGGAAAAAAATCCAACGAAGCGTCCCTAAATCGAAGCGATATCCCCTGGCTGGCCGGGGCGGTCTTCTGCGGGGGAGTGGTGGGGCCGCTCCTGCTCATGCTCGGCCTGGCCTACACACCCGCCGCTACCGCATCGCTGCTTCTCAACCTCGAAGGCGTCCTCACGGCACTGCTGGCATGGTTCGTATTCAAGGAGAACTTCGATCGCCGCATTGCCTTGGGCATGGCAAGCATCACCGGGGGCGGCTTATTGCTGTCGTGGGCAGGCGATGTCGCGACCGGGGTGCCGTGGGGGGCGCTAGGCATCGCCGGTGCGTGTCTCGCCTGGGGCATCGACAACAACCTGACCCGAAAGATTTCCGGCGGCAATCCCATCCAGATCGCCGCGGTGAAGGGCCTGATCGCTGGCAGCGTGAATCTGGCCCTCGCCCTCCTCATCGGTTCGCGCCTGCCCAGTCTTCCGACAGTGCTAGCCGCCGGCGCCGTGGGTTTATTGGGGTACGGAGTTAGCCTGATCTTCTTCGTTTTGGCATTGCGCCACCTGGGCACGGCGAGGACGGGCGCCTATTTTTCGCTAGCGCCCTTCGTCGGCGCCGCTCTGTCGCTGGCGATATTTCGAGAAGGCGTCTCCTTCGCCTTCCTCGGGGCGGCAGCCCTCATGGGTCTCGGCGTTTGGCTGCATCTCACCGAGAAACACGAACACGAGCACGAACACGAGCCATTGGAGCACGAACACAGCCACGTTCACGACGAACACCATCAACACGATCACTTGCCTTCCGATCCGCCGGGAGAACCGCACAGCCATCCCCACGTCCACGCGGCGATGCGCCATTCCCACGCTCACTATCCCGACATTCACCATCGGCATAGCCATTGACGGGTAAGCGCTCAAATCTTTCCGAGCCTGGGGAATGCAACCAACGTCAACGCGGTATCTCGACGTAACGAGAGCGCGTCACGCCCGGTGCCGCGCCGTTGTTTTTGTCGTCTTTGTTAGGTTCGGTCTTTGACGAGGTCGGGGGCAAAGCGGCGGTCAAGCCCGCGCAGAAGCCGCCGGCCGTCATGCGTTCCAGATCGGCCAAAGCCAGTATTTGTTGATGCAGAAACTCGAAGTATTGGGCGCGGCCCTGCGCCGCCAGCACTTGCGCGCTGATGACGTCCTCGACGCGGACCTTCGCGCCGCCGGCGAAGTCCTTGCTCAAGTTCTCGGCCAGTTTCTCGCCTCGGTCGGCGGCCTTGCGCGCGACGGCCGCCTTGAGGGATGCCTCTTCCCAGCGCAGGAACGCATCCTCCACGGCCAGGACGATCAGGTTGCGCGTCTTGTCGGCCACCGCCGCGGCACGGAGGCTGAGCCAGTGGGCGTGGTCGATGCGCTGCGTCTGCGATCCCACCAGCATGGCCGGCATCTCGGGCGGTATTCCGCCTGGCCGATATTCGCCGTTGCGCACGTCGGGCGGCACCGCGATGGCATGAATGTCGGCGGCGATGGCGAAGGTTTCGGCGCGCAGCCGCAAGGTGGCGCGCTGGGCGTCGATTTCCAGGCAGGCGAGTTGGGCGAAGGCGCCGGCCTGAATCAGTTCGCCGCGCCGGGCCAACGCGGCGGCGACCACCTCAGAGCGGCAGGGCATGCGCGTCGGCTCCGGCAAGCGGTCGGCGCTGACGAATAGCCCGCATTCGGGTCCCAGGCCGATCGCTTCCTTAAGGGAGACGAGGGCGCGCTCGACCCCTTCCGAGGCCTGGATGCGCCGGACCTCGGCCAGGTCGCGGTACACGGTCACGCGGTCCACGTCGG
>JBBSES010000046.1:0-14498 GCA_038239465.1 Gemmatales bacterium | reverse complement strand
CTCGAGGGTCGGACTTTTGCGGACGACGCGCGCCAGGGACAACGCATTGCCGTCGGCGTCCTTGCCGGCGATCTTGGCCTCGGCGACGACCGCGCTCCAGCCGGAGCCGGCCAACGGCGTCTTGCCGTCGGCGCTGGTGCCTTCCACCTTGACCTTGGTCTTGCCGTCCCAGCCGGCGCCGGGAAGTCCGCCGGGCAGGAAGTTGCCCACGAACTTGCCGTCGCCCAGGGCGATCAGTTGCAAACCGATCTTCTTGCCGTCGAGAGTTCCTTCGTACTCGCCCTGCGTCAGGAAGTCGGGGCCGGCTTTCTCGGCGTCGATAAAGGCCTCGTTCGGCTTTTTCGCCTGCAACGCTTCGACGACGGCCAGCGGCAGCAGAGCGATCGCGAGCAAAGCGGCGAGATAGCGCTTCATGGCGGATGGCTCGTAAGGGAGGGCGGTTCGTGGCGGTATGAATGACTAGAATACCGCCAGGATCGCCTTCGCGGAAACCATTTCCCCTCGGGAGAACTCGATGAACGCCGCCGATCTGCCGGTCTTGATGGAGCTGCCGCGCAAGAAAACGCTGGAAATACTGGACGCTATCGCGCGTCGGCCGGACGCGGCGGCGGTTCTGGCCTGGCGTCCGGGGCCGGGGCGGGCGCATATCGCCTGGCAGCTGATGCACGTGGCCGCGACCGACGACCGCCATTTGTACGTCCGCATGAAGGGAGGCGAGCCACGCGAGCCAGACCTGGTGCGTCGCTTCGCCGGCGGCAGCATCCCCGACGACGCGGTGCCTACCGTGGACGATATTCGTCGTTACTTGACCGAACGGCGGACGGAGATGGTGGCTCACCTGCGCATGCTGGAGGACAGTCAGTTGACGACGAGACCGCGGCCCGAGGCGCCGTGGAATTACCTGGAATGGGTGCAAGTCCTGGCCTGGCACGAGGGACATCACCAGGGACAGGCGCATTTGACGCTCAATCTCTACCGAGCGGCCCACGACCCGGCGAGCGAGAAGGTGGGGCATTAACTGGAGCTACGTGCGTGCGCCCCTGCCGGGGCGAGAACAACGGGAGCCAGGTTCCACGGGTTGCGCTGCGCTCCACCCGTGGCTACATTCGTGCGCCCCTAACCGGGGTGAAAGACGAAACATCCGCGTTGCTCCACGGGTTGCGCTCCACCCGTGGCTACATTCGTGCGCCCCTACCGGGGCGAAGAAGGAATTTGGCCCCGGTAGGGGCCAACGATTGTAGCCACGGGTGGAACGCAGCCCGCGAATGCGGGCGCAGCGCAACCCGTGGAAACCGACGCGCGCCGCTTCGGCCCCGGTAGGGGCCGACGAATACCGCGGCCTCATCTTTTCATCACATTCTCCGACCCTATCCCTGGCTATTTGCCCAACAATTAAGCACCCGCCTGAACCCAACGGCTGAGTTACAGTCCATCTGCCGCATGGCCAATTCGTCTGAATTGTCCCTAATATCTCGGTCGTTATCGCTCCTCGCCGCCAAGCGCGGCCCTGCCGCCGCCCTTGCTGGCACGCCATTTGCTTTTTCCCTCCCCCAGCCGAGGTTGAGCCGTCGCCGCTCCACGACGCTTCCCTCCCGCTGCCCTCTCCCGCCTTCGGCGCACCGTGATTCGTGGACCTGAGACCGCAACCGAGGTGGGAAACATTATGTTCGGCTACTTGATCGACATGGACGGCGTGATCTATCGCGGCACGAATCTCATCCCTGGCGCCGACCGCTTCATCCAGGGCCTTCGCGCCGCCCGCGTGCCCTTCCTGTTCCTGACCAACAACAGCCAGCGCACGCGCCGCGACGTGGCCATGAAACTCAATCGCCTCGGCATCGACGTGGAGGAAGACCACGTTTTCACCTGCGCGATGGCGACGGCCCGTTTCCTCGCCAAGCAGAAGCCCAACGGCACCGCCTTCGTCATCGGCGAGGGCGGCCTCTTGACCGCTTTGCACCGCAACGGCTACGCCATCGTCGATAAGGATCCCGATTACGTCGTCGTCGGCGAGGGCCGCACCGTCAACTTCGAGATCATGGAAGCGGCCACGCGCATGATCCTGGCCGGCGCCAAACTCGTCGCCACCAACATGGATCCTAACTGCCCCACGCAGGCGGGGCCGCGGCCGGGCTGCGGCGCCATCGTCGCCATGCTCGAATCCGCCAGCGGTACCAAGGCGTTCAGCGTCGGCAAGCCCAGTCCCGTCATGATGCAGGGCGCCCGCGAAGACATGGGGTTGACCGCCGACCATACCATCGTCATCGGCGACACGATGGAGACCGACATCCTCGGCGGCGTGCAGATGGGCTACAAGACTATCCTCGTCCTCAGCGGCGGCACGCGCCGCGAAGACCTGACCCGCTTTGCCTATCGCCCCGATAAGGTGGTCGAATCGATCGCCGAACTGAGCCACGAACGTCTGGTCCACGACTTCGCCCGTCCTTCTGGCGTGTTGCCGCTGCCGACTAACGGTGCCCGCTGGGGGCAATCGCTGGTCGAGGCCCCCGTGTAAAACCGTGTTCGTTATGTTCTGCACGAAACCTTCTCCCCAGAGTCAACCCGCTTACCCGGAGAGAGGCTAAAGTTTTCGTGGGAGGAAGCGATGCCACGGATGGCGCACGGGATGGCCAGCAAACGCCGTGAGGGATCGCGGCGGGCTTCCCTCCTCCAGCGCCTGGCGACGATGCCTTGGAAAATGGCGTGCGATGGCCCTTAACCCGAAGCGGTTCGCCGCACGGAATCGGGAATCGGGCCGGCATACCGGAAAGGCAACCCATGACCAGCATCACCTCCGCCGAGGTCTTCGTCCATACGCTGCGGCGCTGCGGCCTGCTGGAGGGATCGCAGCTGAATGCCCTGGACCAGGCGCTCGATCCCGACACGAAGGATCCGCGTCCACTGGCCCGGCGTCTCTTGCATCAGGGCTGGCTGACGCCTTATCAGGTCAATCAAGTTCTCTCCGGCCGAGGTCGGGATTTGGTTTTAGGGTCGTACCTCGTCCTCGAGCGCCTCGGCGAGGGCGGCATGGGGCAGGTGTTCAAGGCGCGGCATCAGAAGCTGGGCCGCACCGTGGCGCTGAAAGTCATGCGCCGCGAGCGCCTGGCCGATCCCGAAGCCGTGCGCCGCTTTCGCCGCGAGGTGCAGATCGTCTCGCAGCTGGCGCATCCCAACATTGTCCTGGCCTACGACGCCGACGAGGTCGCCGGCACGCACTTCCTCGTCATGGAATACGTGGAAGGGGTGAGCCTGTCGGAGTACGTCAAGCGCAACGGCGCCTTGCCGGTCGCCCAGGCGTGCAACTACGTCCGTCAGACCGCCCTTGGCTTGCAGTATGCCTTTGAACGCGATCTGGTCCACCGCGATATCAAGCCATCGAACCTGCTGGTGACGAAGGGGCCGCCGGTCAAGTCGCAACAACAAGGTTTGGAAGCGCAGGTGTCCGGTTCCGACTTGGGGCCGCTGGGGTTTGGCCTGGTCAAGATCCTCGACCTCGGCCTGGCCCGGCTGCGTCTAGCGTCGCGCGGCGAGGATTCCTCCGACGCCTTGACGCACTTCGGCGTTCTGATGGGTACTCCCGACTACATCGCCGCCGAGCAGGCCGCCAACCCGCACGAAGCCGACACGCGCTCCGACCTCTACAGCCTCGGCTGCACCTTCTATTGCTTGCTCACCGGCAGCGTGCCCTTTCCCGGCGGCTCCACGGTCGAGAAACTGTTTCGCCACCAGGGGGAAGAGCCGGTTCCGGTGGAAGAACGCAATCGATCCGTGCCGCCGGAGGTCGCCGGCATCGTCCGCCGGCTGATGGCCAAGAAGCCGGCCGATCGCTTCCAGACGCCGGGCCAGGCCGTCGCCGCCCTGACGCCGCTCGTCCGCGTCGATGAGGCGGCCGCCACCGTGCCCGCGGCGCACGCCACGATGACCGACTGCCACCTGGCGACCACGCCGCTGCCGGGCGTCGCCCCCGATGGCTCGGTGCCGGGGCGACCGCTGGGCGACGACTTCGATTTCCCCGAGCCGATCGTGCCGCGAACGCGAAGTACGCCCGATGTCGTGCTAGTGCCGGCGAACCGACGTCTCCTCTTTGGCTCGGCCGCGGTCGTGCTGCTCGCCGCCATCAGTGGGGCGGGGATTTACGTGTACGGCCGGGGCGGCGCCGACAAGCCCGAAGTGGCCGTCACGCCGCCCGCCGCCACCGCGCCGCAGACGGAACGCCGCTACGTCCGCGGAGTCACCTGGCAGGAATCGGTCCTGGCGACGTTGAAGGCCAACGGGCTGCCCACCCTGGAAGGCAAATGGCACTACGTCGGCCCCTTCAACAACCCGCGCCGCGACGGCCGCTTCCAGGGCGCCAAGGAAGTGTTCCCCCCCGAAAAAGACGGCTTCGACCCCGCCAAGACCTACACGGGCAAGGACAACGCCGCCATCGCCTGGAAGGAATTCGGCAACTTCCGCCTCGGCCAGGTCATGGATCTGGCGCTCTTTAACGACGTCCGCGACGCGGCCTGCGTCTATCTCTATCACGAGTTCGACGTTACCGCCGCCACGCCGCTGCCCCTCTCGCTTGGCGGCGACGACACCTTGACGGTCTGGCACAACGGGCAGCTGCTATTCTCGCGCGATTCGTACCACGGCAGCCCTGTCGATCAAGAACGCCTCACCCTCAACCTGAAGCCCGGCAAAAATCAGCTGCTCGTCAAGGTATGCAACACCAATGGCCCATGGGAAGCTTACGCCATACCCATGCTGCCGCCCTTGCTCGAAAGAGCCTTCGGCGATAGTCTGCGCCGCGACTTCCCCGGACGCTATCCGGGGCCGCGCTAGCGTTCCTTCGGCTGAATTCTGGCGAATCCAGCTACCGTGGGCGCGATCCCTGTAGCTGAATTCGCCAGAATTCGGCCCCGCGATCCTAAGATCGAGTCGTGACGCCGCACCAGCTAATTCCACTACTTCTTCTCCGCCATCGCCAATCCCAGGCTTTTCAAATACGCATACAAATCGGCGATCTCCTGGTCCTTGACCATGTCCAGCAGCCCCGCCGGCATGAGTGACACGTCGGTGAAGCGACGGCCCGCGATCTGTTTGTTAACCAGGCGCACCGTTACCGCCGGTCCCGATTGCAGGATCAGGCTATCGACGGCTTCGTAGACAACTAATCCCTGATAGATGCGGCCCTCCGCGGTTTCGATTTGCGTGGTCCGATAGCGCGGCGAGATGTCCTTGCTCGGTTGAATGATGGCCGTCAGCAGATCGTCGCGCGAGAAACGGCCGGCCACGCCGCGCAGGTCCGGCCCCAACGCCTGCGCCCCGGAATGACAGGCCGCGCAGCTCACCTTGATGAATACCCCCTTGCCGCGCTCGGCGTCGCCCGTGGTCCAGTCGATGCCGCCGAGACGCCTGGACCAGGCGGCCACGTCCACGCCGTCCGGCCCGCTCAGGCGCACCGCCAGTTTCGGGTACGCCTTGCTAAACCAGTCGGCCCAGGCTTGCTTGTCGGTCAACTTCTCCTGCCCGGTGGCGCGGCGCAGGTATTTGACCAGCTGCTCGCGGACTTGCTGCTCTTCCTTGCTGTCGCCCAGGCGGCGCAGGGTTTGAATCAGGGGGATCAGCGCTTCGCCAGCGACTTCACTACCAGGAAGTTTGTCCAGGGCGTCCAGGGCGCGACGCACGGTGGCCAGCTGCGGTGAGGTCAGGCCGAAGAGAAATTTGTCGCGGTCGCCGGCCTCGGGCTTTCTGGCCAGCACGGGTAGGATGGCTTCTTCGAGACCGACCTGGCCCCAGAGCTTGCGCAGCACCGGCAGCGCTTGCTCGGCCGGCAGTTCGCCCACCAATTCGACAATGCCGGCGCTCCAGGGATAGTCGGCGTCCTTGGCGCGGTCCAGGAATATCCGCGCGGCGAGGCCGCGGTCGAAGCCGGCGCTCTGGGCGAACAGGGCATGATCGGGCCGGCCGAAGTCGGCGTGATCCAGTAGCGCCGCGTTGAGCCTGGCATCCTTGGCCGCCAGTTCCGCGTGGATTTCGCCGATGCGTAGCGGCCAATGGCTATCGCGGTTGGCCTTCTCCTTCGTCAGCTTCGCGTCCAGCGCCAGCAAGGCGCCGGCGGTACGCGCGGTGACGGCCTGGCTCCGCGGCGCCTTGAGCCGCGCGAGGACCGTGAGATAGTGGACGTCTTCCACGGGCGAGGAATCGGCCGTCAGCTGCTCGGCGACCCGCGATAACGTTTCTGGGGCATCGTCCTGCAAAACGGCCAGCGTCCGGCTGATCTCGCGGTCGAGCAGCGCGTTTTTCGCGGGGAAACTGCCGCGCAGCGCCTTGAGCGTCCGCGCCGACAACTCTTTGTCGAGCTCGGCCCGACGCGGCGTGTACCCCTCCCAGACCGTGCCGCGCACCTTGGGCGCCGTCAGGTCGCCGAGTGCCAGCTGGATGATTCGTACCCCAGCCACGCGCGCTCCCGGATGACCATCCAATTTAAGTAAGGCTTCACCCTGCAACAGCGCCTCGGCGGGATCGGTCGCGTAAATGCCCAGGCCGTAGTTGATGTGCGGCCGCATCGCCGTCGCTTCTTTGGCCAGCGCCTTGCGTTCGGCCTCCGGCAGCGATGCCACCAGGGCGGAGGTGGACGCGCGCACGTGGCGGTCGGAATAATCCCAGTTGGCGACGATGACTTGATTGACCGTGGCGGCGTCAAAGCGTTCTCGATGCCGCGAGATTTGGTTGACGGCCGATAGGCGTTCCCGCTCGTTCCCGGCCATCGCTTGTTCCGCGAGTTTCTTCGACAACTCCGGCGCCCAGGCAAGCGAACGAGTCGGCGCGGTCATTTTCTTCAGCGCGTCTTTATCGAGGGATTGGAAGCCCGCCGTGTGGCGCACGCGATAGACGGCGCCGCGCGTGCCCCGGCCGCCGATGCTGACATACAAGTCGCCGGTCGAAGGATGCACGGCCGCCGCCGTGGGCGCGAACCCCTCCTCGCCGACCGCTTCGAGAAACACCTGTTTTTCCGCCGCGTAGGTCGAGCCAGCCCGTTTCAACGATGCGAAATAGACGCGGCCAAACGTCCAGTCGAGGAGGAACAAGCCGCCGCGATACGCCTCGGGAAATTGTACGTGGCGATAGCAGGCCACCCCTGTCGGCGAGCCGCGGCCCAGGTCGAGCAACGGTCCAATAGTGTCGGGAAAATAAGCCGGGTGGCGGAACCAGGTCGCCTTTTGCGGCGACTGCCAGCCGTAATGCCCGCCGGCTATCACATGGTACATCTGCGTCGGCGCGTACCACGGCAGGGACACGCAGCGTTCATTGTCCGAGTCGTAGGTGAATAGCTCGCCGTCGAGGTTGAAGTCCATGCCGTAGGGATTGCGGAAGCCGTCGGCCACGATCTCGCTGCCCTTGAGGTCAGGCGCGAAGCGGACCACGCAGCCGGCCGTCGGCTCCTTGATCGGCGACGTGGCGAGCGTGGCGTCCTTGGCCGTGACGCCGCTGGTATTGCCGCATAGCAGATAGAGCCAGCCGTCCGGCCCGCGACGAATGGCGTGGATATTGTGTTCGCCGCCCGTCTTGAAGGGGCGGATCAACTCGGAGGCGCCGGCCTTGTCGTCCTTAATCGTGCATCGACGCAGGCCGCCGTCGGCGCTATAAAACAGGGTGTCGCCCTCGAAGAGCATTCCCTGGGCGCCGTCGTGCAGCTTATCGAACAGGTCGATGGCGCGCGTGGCCTTGCCGTCGCCCTTGTCCTCCACGAGGACGCGGACGTAACCCGGCCCCGAGACGACGACGCGGCCGCGCGGATCGATGGTCAGGTTAATCACGTCGTTGGCGAGTTTGCTGTCGGCGAATTCCGTGACCTCGAAGCCGGCCGGCACGCGCAGGCCGTGCCGCACCCGTTGCGCCGCGGCGGGAGAAGCGAGAGTGGCAAGCACGAGGACGGACATGACGAGTCGCGCGGTCATGGTGGGGTCCGAGGCCAGGGAGGAGAATAGCGATGTCCTATTGAAACAAAGAGAGGCACGCACTGCTAGCGGTTGGGTTTGATTCAATACCTTCGCACAAAAAAACTTCGTTCCCAAGCTCCGGCTTGGGAACGCAAGCCTCGAAGCTCCGGCTTCGAGGCGCGCTCGAAGAAACGCGGGCTTGTGGCTAGCGCGCAACGAAGCCGGAGCTTGGGAACGAGGATCAGATGTCGAGAATGCTATCTTGTCCCCCTATCCTTCACATGATCGAACTAACCGTCGCCGACTGGCCAATGTCGGTCGATTGGTATCAATGCGTCCTGGGCTTGTCCATAGTATTACGCGACGAGGCCACGCACTTCGCCTTGCTCGAAGCGGGGACCGCGCGCATCGCCATCAAGGCGGGGCAACCGCTGCCGGGTAGCACCTTACTGACTTTCGAGGTCGCCGACCTGACGGCCGACCTCGCGCGTCTCGGCTCTCTGGGAATCGCCATCGAATCGGGCACCAAACACAGTACCGAAGGCTACCAACGGTTACTCTTGCGCGATCCGGACGGCCATCGTCTCTGTCTCTTCGCCTGGACCGACCCAGCGCGGAAAGGGTTGTCGTGACCGCCTGGCGCTGGACCATCGGCCTCGTACTCCTCGGCGTCATTGGCCTGCCGTTGACGGTGCCGCTGCTCGACCTGGCCCGGCACCCGGCGGCCTGGCGCGCTTGGGAGGACGGCGGCAGGCTGTTGCAGCTGGCAAGCATCACGATACTGTTGGTCGCCGGCACTCTCTCCCTTGCTTTGCCCACGGGGATTCTGGGCGCCGTATTGCTCTATCGCAGCGACATGCCGTTGCGGGCGCCGCTTCGCTTCCTGACCATCGTAACGCTTTTCGTGCCGCTGCCGCTGTTCGCCTCGGCCTGGCAGGCGACGCTCGGCGAGGTGCAAGGGTGGACCGCCGCCGCCGTCTGGTCGCCGTGGGCGCGGACGCTGCCGGCCGCCATCGGGATTCACGCTGTCGCCGCGTTGCCGTGGGTCGTGTGGATCGTCGGCTTCGGTCTCGGCTGGGTCGAACGGGAGTTGGAGGAGGACGCCCTGCTCGACGCCGGGCCGTGGCGCGTGCTGTGGCGGGTGACGCTGCCGCGCTGTCGGGCGGCCATCGGCGCGGCAGCCCTGTGGGTGGCCCTGCAAACCTCGACCGAAATCACCGTCACCGACATGATGCAAGTGCGGACCTTCGCCGAGGAGGTGTACACGCAATTCGTGCTTCCCGACGTGAAGCCGGGCCTGTCGAACCGCGACGTGCTGGCGCGTTCCGTGGCGGTGTCGCTGCCGAGTGCCCTGGTATCGATGGGATTGGTCCTCGTGGCACTGCTGCGCTGGGAGCAAGCGGTGCCGGCCTTGAGAGAACGTCGCGCCCTGTCCGTTTTGGTGCGCCTCGGTCGGTTGCGCTGGTTATGTTTGGCGGCCGTCCTGGGCATTGTCGCCGTCTCGATCGCGGTGCCTTTGGCGAGCTTGATTCGCAAGGCGGGCCTGGAAGGTAGCCCACCCGCGTGGTCGTCGGCGTCGTTGGCGACGATGCTCGGCGCCGTCGCCCGCGAAAATGGCCGCATGTTGCTCGATAGCGTTCTCGTGGGCCTGGCGGCGGGGTTGGCCGCGGCGACGCTGGCGCTGCTGGCCTGCTGGTCGTCCCTGGAATCGCGCGGCTTTCGCCTCGCCTTGCTCCTCTTGACGGCCGCCGCCTGGGCGCTGCCCGGCCCGGTCGTCGGCGTCGGCTTGAAGGAAAGCATCAACGCATCAATAACCGTTGAAGAGTGGCTCGGCGTTGCCGGGTCGGGACCGCTGCGCGTCATCCTCTACGATGGGCCGTCGCCGGTACCGGCATTCGCGGCCGCGTTAGTGCGCTATTTTCCTTATGCCGTCGCGCTGCTCTGGCCGGTGGTGCGCTTGCTGCCGCGCGATTTGATCGACGCCGCGCGCGTCGATGGCGCCGGCCCGTTCCGACAGTTGTTCCGCGTCGTCGTGCCGTTGACGAGGTCGGCGTGGGCACGCGCCGTGCTGGCCGTCGCCGTCCTGGCGCTGGGCGAAGTGAGTGCCGGCAAACTGGTCGAGACGCCGGGAGGAACGACGTTCGCGTTATGGGTGTTTACGCAAATGCACTACGGCGTTACCCAGAAGCTGGCGGCGTTGTGCATCGTGCTGTTGGCGGCGGTGGCCGTCGGCGGCGCCTTGGTTACTACTTTGGCAGCTCCCTTTAGCCACGACCCGACAGGGGAGCGCGGGAGTTAGCTCCCATGCTCCCCTATCGGCTCGCGGCTAAACAATTTCTAACGGCAATTCGACGGCCGTTCCGCGCTGGGCGCTCCGCGCCACCGCTTCGGTGAATTCCATGTAGGCCACGCCCGTCGCGAAATCGGTCAACGTCACCGGGGCGCCGGTGCGGATCGAGTTGACGAAATCGGCCTCGACCGTCCAGGTTCGCGCTTGTGTCTCTGACACGGGAATTTCGGTCAGTTGATTGGCGGTCGCGCTCGCCTGCCCCGCCCGACGACTGGCGCCCCAGAGGCGTTCGTTGAGTACGTCGTAATGAAGCATCCCGTCGCTGCCGTATAAACGTATAGCCATGCCTTGGCCGACGCGCGCCGCGCCGCCGCAGTGGTAGACCGCCCGCGCGCCGTTTTCGAGCACCGCCAGCACTTGCACGCTATCGGGCGTGCCGACGGCGCGGCGGACGCCGCTCTCGGGGTCGATCCGGCTCGGGGTGAAGGCGTGCGCCTGAGCCAGCACGCGCACCGGCGGCGGCACCCAGCGGAGCAGCGTTTCGTGCAGAATGCCCAGCGTCAGCATGTTGAAGCCGGACAGGGCCGCGTCCTGCCGCCACGACAGCGGCGCCGCGGGATCGGCCAACGCCGCGTTCAGACTGGAGACGTGGACCTCGCGCAATTGCCCGAGATAGCCGTCGCCGAGCAGGGAGAGGATGACATCGTTAGCCCGCAAACCGTAGGGGCTAGGCACGACCTGGGCGACGAGGTGCGGATGGCGCTGCGTCTCGGCGTGCATTTGCCGCGCCTCGTCCGCGTTCAGGCTGAGGCGCGCTTCGGTCAAAACGTGCTTGCCCGCTTGCAGCGCTTCCAGGGTGATAGGGCAATGCAGGTAAGGCCAGGTGCCGATGACGATGGCGTCGATGTCTGGGTCGGCGACGAGGTCCTGCCAGCGGTCGAAGGTCCGCGCGATGCCGTACTCGCGGGCGACGGCCGCCGATGAACTCGGCCGGCGGTTGCAGACGGCCACGATGTCCACGTCGGCGAGCGCTCGCAGTCCGGGGATATGACGCGAACGGGTGTTGTCGCCGGCGCCGATCAGGCCGACGCGCAGCTTCGAGGATGGCATGATAACCTCCGCGTTGGAGAGACGAGCGCGAACTTCAGTAGTCATATGCGCGCGCGAAAAAAGGCCCACGGTCTACCCGTGGGCCTCTTCGTTTCCTCGCGGAACTTGCTACTTGAACCAGCCGACGAGGTCGAATTTCTTCTCCTCGCGCGCCGCTTTCTGCTCGGGCGGCCGCTCCAGCAAATCGTGCCACGCCTTGGGGTCCTTGCCGAGATCCTTGCCCGTCGAGGCTTGCAGCGACTCGGCGGCCCGATTTTGCAGGGCGGCGTCCTTGTCCTTCTCCAACACCGCCACCAGCGCGGAAGTCGCCTCGTAATGGCTGTAGTTGCCCAGCGCTCGCACGGCGGCCAGGCGCAAATCGCGGTTCTGCTGCTTCTCGACCTCGCTGGCTTCGACCGCCGTCGCCGGGCCGGGCCGGGCGACGCGCGCCAGCAACTCGACCCCCGAGGAATTTTTCGTCTGGCCCAAGGCCGGCAGCGCCTCGCATTGAATGATGATGCTCGTCTCGGGCGCGAAGGCCGAGTTGGCGGCGAACGACTCGCTGCCCGGCGCCTCGCGGCGCGCCGGCGCCTCGGTCACGGCGAAGAAGGCGTCCTGCAGTCCCTGGGCGGCGCGCGGATCCTGGAAATGGCCCAGTGCCTGGATGGCGGCCAGGCGGCACAACGGCTGCGCGTCGGATTTGGCGGCCGTCACGAGGATGGCCACGATGGCATCCTGGTCCTTATCCGTGCCGCCATTCTGCTTCGGCTCGCGCAGCACGCGCAGAGCGCGGGCGCGCTTGTCTCCCTGATCGCTGTCGCGCAGCACGACGAGCGGATCGGGCGTCACCCACAGGTCGTGGAACTGAAAATCCTTGCTGGTGACGTCTTCCCAGAAGGTGGCGCAGCCGGACAGGCCCAGGCTGGCCAGGGCGGCCCCGGCCCAATGCAGGGCACGATGGCTCGCGACACGCCGCATCGTGGTAAACAAAGGTCGCACCCGCTTCCCCCTCTCGCGCGCAGGGAGCCGTCCGCCCGGCCCCCGCATAGGCCCGAACGCCGACAACTCCTCATAGCCTGTATCGGCCGTCTCGCCGTTGAAACACGATGCGGCCGGATTGAGATCAGGCCAAGGCGTATAGCGAGAGGCGATGACCAAAGCAAGGCCAGAAAATGCACAGCTCCAAGGGGCGCCGGTGGGACAGTCGGCAACGCCGCCAACGGTGTTTGCCGGAATTGGCCAGGGCATGCTCCAATGACCTCCGGGGGCATAGCCTTACTCAAGCCCTCCGCTCAGCATCCTTAAGATGTCAAATGGCTGTGACTTGCGCGGTCACGAGCGGTAGCGCGGCCAAACGAATTCAACTGGCGAAGACCTTATCCATTCGCGCCGACAGGTCTTTCAACGCATCGGCATCCTTCGCCTGGTCGCCCGGTTGCTCCGCGATGCCCCAGCCCTGATAGCCCACCTTGTCCAGCGCCTTCATGATCGCGGGCCAGTGATTGTCGCCTTCGAGCAGGCGGACGCCGAAGCCCTTCACCTTGCTGAATTCCTTGATGTGCAGCTTGACGATGCGCTTGTCGAGGACCGGGATCCACTCTTCCGGCAGGCCGTAGCGGATGACGTTGCCGATGTCGAAGTGCCAGCCGACGTAGTCGCTGTCGATGGCGTCGAGAAACGCCTTGGCCTGGTCCGGCTTGGTGATGAAGTCGTTCCAGACGTTCTCGACGGCGATCTTGACGCCGAGTTCCTTGGCCAGCGGCACCGCCTTCTTGATCTCGGCCACCGAGCGCGTGAAGCAGTCGTCGTAGCTCACCTCTTTCGTCACCTTGCCGGGGACGAGCAGGACCGAAGTGGCGCCGTACTTTTTGGCGTCCTTCAAGGCGTGCTGCAAGCCTTCTTGCCCCTCCTTGCGCTTGGCCTCGTCGGGGTGTGACAACGGCTTCGACCAGTGGGTATCGCAGCAGACGCTGGCCGGCTTGAGGCCGGTTTCCTCTAACGCCCTGACGACTTCGTCCTGATTCATGTGGCTCATTGGCTCGACCCCCTCGAAGCCGGCGGCCTTGACCGCTTTGAATTTTTCGAGGACCGACCCCTTGTAGCCAATGGTGGCGTACATGATCGCCTTTTGGATCTTGCGTGGCGGCGTCTCGGCGGCGGCGAGGGCGGCCGACGCCATGGCGCCGGCGCCGAGGGAAAGGAACTGACGACGATTCATGGTTACTTGCATGGCGGATACCATTGGGGTGGTGGGAGGATATCAATGGAAAGGGATTATCGCCGGTGGCAAGGCCCGCGTCCAGCGGGTGCGGAGAGTGACGATGGAGCATTGGTCAACGCTATTGATCGAACCGCCTCGGGTCGATGACATCAACGTCCGGGTCCGTTGGTTCGTGGACATGGCCAGGCGCCTCCTTAACGGCTCCGCGCTGTTTATCGCCGGGCAGCGGCACCGCATCGTCGAAGTCGAGATTTACTACTACGCCGCGATTCACCCCGACCCGTTCGCCCACCGCGACCCGATCCAACGCGAGCCGGGCCGATGGTACTTCCACCGCAGCGGCAATTCCTATCGCGGCGGCAGTTTCAAGGGGTTCGACCTGACCTTTGGCGACGAAAACTCGTTCAGCGGCATCCTGATTCGGAGCATCGAGACGGCTACCGGCATCCTCATCGACGGGCCATCGTTGTGTGTCGATCATCTGCTTGCGTTGACGGGAACCTCAAGCGTGGCAACGCTCGACGCGGCCATCGCCGGCCGTAAGACGTGGGATGTTACGGGTCCCGTGTTCCTGGAATATGAAATGCTCGACAAATCGAGGCCGGTCTATAATTGCCCCCGCGTTGGGTTATCGCTCAAGCGGGCAGCGGCCTTTCCCGATATGCCGCGCTACCTGTTTCGGCCTTATCGCTATCTGACGGAACCGCGGCGCATCCGCAAGGGGAAGATGCCTTTGGCGCTGGCCATGCACGCGCAAGGGATCGACGCGGAAATTATTCGTCGGACGACGGGTTGCCCGGCGGCGGCGCTGCGACGGTATATCGCGGATTACATGGCCGGCCGCGCGGAGACAGATTGGACGGGCTGCATGGGCCGAGAATTGGGGCCGCGCGATTGGTGCCGGCTATTTGGATCGTGGATGAAAGAACGAGGCGAGCGGGGGGCGTAAGCCCTCCGTGGATTTCCTTTGGAG
>JBBSES010000045.1:0-14532 GCA_038239465.1 Gemmatales bacterium | reverse complement strand
CGTGTTTTCGTGATCCTTCCTCTTTCGTGAGAGAGGGAAACGTCGTGAACCTCGGGCGGCTCTTGGCGCGCAATCTGCGCTTTCACTGGCGGGGCAACCTCGCGGTCTTTCTCGGCGTCGTCGTCGGGGCGGCAGTGCTGACGGGGGCACTCCTGGTCGGCGATTCGTTGCGCGGCAGTCTACGCGACCGAGCATTGGCACGCCTGGGATGGGTCGATCACGCGCTCATCACGGGCCGCTTCTTCCGCGCGGACGTGGCAAGCTCTCTCGCCGATGGCGCGTGCGCGCCCGCCCTGCTGTTGCAGGGATCGGCCACCACCGAGGCGGAAAATGACAAAACGCTTCGTCGCGCCGGCCGCGTGGTGATTCTCGGCGTGGACCCGCGCTTTCGCTGGGAAACGCCCGAGCCTCCCGGCGGCGCCGCCTTCTGGGAGTCGGCCGAAAAGGAAGTCGTGCTCAGCGCGAACCTCGCCGACGAACTGCAGGCGCGGCCGGGCGATTCGGTGGCGCTGCATATGCAGAAGGCGAGCGTCGTGCCGCGTGAATCGCTGCTTGGCCGCCGCAATGCCGACGACGTGCTGACCAAGCTGACGTTGCGCGTCCGCGCCGTGATTCCGGCCCTCGATTTCGGCAGTCAATTCAGCTTGACGCCCAGCCCGACGGCGCCGCGCAACGCTTTCGTGCCGCTGCGAACCCTGCAAGAAAGCCTTGATCTGGCGGGCAAGGCCAACGCCCTGTTCGTTCACGGCGCGGCCCCGAACCTGGATGGCGCGCTGCGCCTCGACGATTGGGGCCTGACGCTGCAAACGCCCGAAAGCCGCACGGCCTCCCTGTTCGCCGCGCTCGACAAGAATGGCGACGGCAACCTGAGCCGCGCCGAGTGGCGAAACAAAATCGCGGCCGACCTGGCGCGCCGGGCCAATAACGACGGAATGCTCGCGCGGGCGACGGTCCGCGAATACTTCCAGCAGCGCGGCACTTTCAGTCTCGAAAGTCGGCAAATGGTTTTGGAGCCGGCCGTCGCCAACGTCGCCCTGGAGGTGGCCAAGGAGATGAACCTGACGGCGGCGCCGACGCTGGTTTACCTGGCCAATCGCATCGGTATGGGGGACTTGGGCGACGATATCCCCTACTCCATCGTTGCCGCCCTCGATCCGACGCTCGCGGCACCGTTGGGACCGTTCCTGCCCGAATGGGTCAAGTCGCTCAAGGACGACGAGATCATCCTCGCCGACTGGAAAGAATCGCCGCTGGCTGGACGCAATGGCGCCGAGATCAAGCTGACCTACTTTCAACCGGAACAGGAGGGGAAGCTCGAACAGCGCTCGGCCAACTTTCGATTGCGCGGCCTGCTGCCGATGACCGGCGTCGCCGCCGATCCCGACATTACGCCCGAGTTTCCCGGCATCACCGATAAGCTGACGCTGACCGACTGGAACCCACCCTTTCCCTACGACAACAAGCGCGTCAAGAAACGCGACGAGAACTATTGGAACACATACCGCACGACGCCCAAGGCGTACATCACCCTGGCGGCCGGGCAAAAACTGTGGGGCAGCCGCTTCGGCGAGTTGACTTCCATCCGTCTGGCGCCGCCCGCCGGCGCCGATCTGGAAAAGACGGCGGCCGAGTTTCGCGCGAAGCTACTGGCCAAACTGCGTCCCGCGCAGGGCGGCTTCGTCTTCGACGCGGTTCGCGCCCACGCCCTGGCGGCGAGCGTCGGCGGCACTCCTTTCGGCCTGCTCTTCCTGGGATTTAGCGTCTTCCTGATCGCGGCGGCTCTCTTGCTGGTCGGCCTGCTGTTTCGCCTAAACCTGGAGCGCCGCGCCGCCGAGATCGGCCTGCTGCTGGCGCTCGGCTATCGACCCTGGACGGTGCGCTGGCTGTTGCTCGCGGAGGGGGGCGCCGTCGCTCTCGCCGGCGCCCTGATGGGCGGCATCGGTGCCTTGCTCTATGCCGCGGCGATGCTGGCCTTCCTGCGCGCCTACTGGCCGGGCGACCTGGATCGTTCGTTCTTGCAACTGTACGCCACGCCGGCAAGCCTGGCCATCGGCGTCGGTGCTGCCCTGGTGGTAAGCCTGTTGACCATCGCCTGGGCGTTGCGCGTCCTCAGCCGCGTGTCGCCGAGCGCTCTCATCAATGGCACGACCACCGTTGCCGGGGAGGAAAAGGCGGCTACCGCGCCGCGCTGGGGCCAACGCATCGCCCTCGTCTGCCTCATCGTCGGCGTGATCCTCATCGCAACGGGCGGCTTCGTCAAGGATCACGAGGCCCGCGCCGGCACCTTCTTCGGCGGCGGAGCGTTGTTGCTCACGGCGGGACTGGCCGGCGCCTGGGTCGTCCTCAAGAACGCGGGCCGTCAGGGGGCATCCGCGCGGCCGGCGCTGGCCACGCTGGGAGCGCGCAACGCCGGCCGCAATCCGGTGCGCAGCTTGCTCACGGCGGGATTGCTCGCGTCGGCCGCCTTTCTCGTCGTCGCCGTCGAATCGTTTCGCCGTCAGCCCGACGCCGATTTCCTCGCCAAGAACTCGGGCAGCGGCGGCTTTTCGCTTCTCGGCGAAAGCGACGTGCCCCTCTTCCAGGACTTGAACGCCGGCGCCGGCCGAGTCGAGATCGTCGAAGCGCTGAAGGACCGCTCGCTGAGCGCCGCTCCGCTCGATGGCGTGACGTTTTACCCCTTCCGCGTCATCGCCGGCGATGATGCCAGCTGCCTGAACCTGTACCAACCGGGCCGGCCACGCTTGTTCGGCGCCCCGCGCTCGCTCATCGACCGCGGCGGCTTTCACTTCGCCGACACCCTGGCCGAGACGCCCGAGGAAAAGGCGAATCCCTGGCTGCTGCTCGACAAACCGGACGCGGACGGCGCCATCCCCGTTTTCGGCGAGTCGAACACCGTGCAATGGATGCTCCACAAAGGCTTGAAAGACATCGTCGAGGTCCCCGACGAGCGCGGCCGGGCGACGAAGTTGCGCATCGTCGGCTTGCTGCAAGATAGCGTCTTTCAGGGCGAATTGCTGATGTCGGAGGCCCACTTCGCCAGGCTCTATCCGACGCGGGAGGGGTTCAGCTTCTTCCTCATCGACGCGCCGCCGGACAGAATCGAGAGCGTCAAGGGATTGCTGGACACGGCGCTCGCGAGCCAGGGATTCGAGGCGACTTCCTCGGCGCGGCGCCTGCAAGCGTACCTGGAAGTGGAGAACACGTATCTCTCGACCTTCCAGCTGCTGGGCGGTCTGGGACTGCTGCTGGGAGCGCTCGGCCTGGCCGTCGTGCTGCTGCGCGGCGTCTGGGAGCGGCGCGGCGAGTTGGCGCTGCTGCGCGCGCTCGGCTTTCGCCGCCAGGCACTCGGCTGGATGGTGCTGGCTGAGAATGCGTTGCTCCTGGTGCTGGGCATCGGCATCGGCACCGGGGCGGCCCTCGCCGCCGTGGCGCCGCATACCATCGGCAGCGGTGCCGCTCTGCCGTGGCCGCGACTGCTGGGATTGCTCGGCCTCGTCGTGGTCGTCGGTCTGACGGCCGGCGCGGCGGCCCTGGCGGCGACGTTGCGGGCGCCGCTATTGCCCGCCTTGCGTCGCGAGTGAGGTTCCCAAAGGCAAACCGCGTGTGATGGGCAATCCGATCAACCGTTCTTAGCTTGGTCCCCAGGGAACTGACGCCCCCGCTCACCAAAAAGCATGACTTCACCGCGATTTTGCCATTAAACCGTCCCCGTCTTGATCCGTTGGCCCGCCGCCGGGTATAAGCCCGGCCAGGCTCCGCGGCCTCGATGCGCCGTCGTGCCCCACATCAAGCCGGGCCTATCCCGGTCCCCTGGGCAAGGAGGCCCGACCCATGCGTCGCCGATTCGCCTGGCTCTCGGTTTCGTTTTCCGCGGCGCTGGTCGGCCTCGCCGCCTGGTCGCTGATCTTCGGGCAGGAGCCGGCCGCGCCCCCTCGGCCCGCGGTGGTTCCCTCGAATGGTTCGCCGGCGCCCGCGCGCGATATCAACCAACTCTCGATCCTCGGCCGGCAAATGTACCTCGGTGCCCAGCGCGGCGCCGACTGGCTGTTCCGCGCCAATCGCCCCGATGGCCGCTTCGACGACGGCTACCTGCCCGCCCTGCAGCGCAAGGTCGAAGGCGACAACTATCTCCGCCAGGCCGGCGCGGCCTTCGCGCTGGCGCGGGCCGCCCGCTTCACCGGCGATCAGCGCTACGCCAACGTCGCGCGCCAGGCCGTGCTTACTCTCCTGATCGATACCGCCACGGACGACAAGAAGGGGCAGCGTTACACGTCGCTGCCTTCGGTCGCCGTCAATCGCCTGGCCTCGGCCGGAATGCTGGTCCTGGCCATCAACGAATTGCCGCAGCCCGCCGAGGAGTTGCTCGAAAAGTCGGAACAACTTTGTGCCTTTATCCAGGGGCAGCGACGGGCCGACGGCTCGCTGGCCGCCACCGATAACCTCGACGACGCCGCCGACCTGGACGCCGTCAACCACCATCCCGGCCTGGCCCTCTACGCCCTGATGCGCAGCCAGCAATATCGGCCCGCGCCCTGGAAAACCGATCTGGTCCGCCAGGCCCTGGCCTACTACCGCCCGTGGTGGCACAAGAACAAGAACGCCGCCTTCGTCGCCGCGCAGACGATGGCCTATGCCGAGGTCTACCTCCTGACGGGCGACGCCGGCTGCCTCGAATTCGTCCGCGAGATGAGCGATTGGCTCTGCGACTTGCAGTACATGACGCTCGTTCCAGACCAGCCGTTCTCGTTCGGCGGCTTCATGACGTTCGCCGACGGGCGAGCGATCCCGACCGAGCCGAGCATCGGCGCCGCCGCCTACGCCGAGAGCCTGGCCGACGCCTGCCGCGCGGCGCGCAAGGCCAACGACTTGCCGCGCGCCCAGCGCTACCGCGAGGCGCTCGAGCGCTGCCTGCAATTCGTGACCACCTTGCAGTACACCGAGGCGAACACGCAGCACTTCGCCACCTGGTATCGTCCCCGCGTGGTCGGCGGCTTCCACGCTTCGCACCAGGACGGCAACTTGCGCATCGACGCCACGCAGCACGCGGTCTCGGCGCTGGTGCAATACTTGGCGTATGTCGCGTAATGAGTCCGTGGTCAGTGGTCCGTCGTCAGTTGCAAGAAGCTATGCTCACCCGATTTCCCATGGACAACGGACTACTGACAACGGACAACGGACTCTGTATACTGCCCAAGTTACCAGTCGGCCCGGCATTAGCCGCTAGCGGAAAGCCGAAGCAGCCATGAGTAGCGAACGTGTTCCCCTGCCGCGGCCCCGTTGCCGAAGCTTGATGGGCGTGCGCGTGCTCGGGACCGGCGGCTACGTCCCCGATAGCGTCATCACCAACGAGCATCTGCATCAGCGCCTCGGCTTCGACTCGGACTGGATCGTCAAGCGCACCGGCATCCGCGAGCGGCGCCACGCCCAACCTCATCAGGCGACCAGCGACCTTGCCTACGAGGCCGCCAAGCGCTGCCTCGAACAAACGGGCGTCCCCGCCAAGGACGTCGATCTCCTCATCGTCGGCACCTTCACGCCCGATATGTCGTTCCCCTCGACCGCCTGCCTCGTGCAAGATCGCCTCGGTTTGAACTGTCCGGCGGTGGACCTGCAAGCCGCCTGCGCCGGCTTCATGTACGCCTTCATCACCGGGGCGGCCTACATCGTTTCCGGGGCCAGCGACTGCGCGCTCATCATCGGCGCCGACTGCAATTCCCGCGTGCTGAATCCCGATGACGTGAAGACCTATCCGCTGTTCGGCGATGGCGCCGGCGCGGTGCTGCTGGCGCGCGGCCGACCGGACCAGGGCTTACTGAGTTACAGCATGGGGGCCGACGGCAGCGGCGGCGACTTGCTCAGCCGGCCGGCGTGCGGAAGCCGTTTGCCGCCGACGCCGCAGCTGCTGGCTCAGGGCATGCACTACATGCACATGGATGGCCGCGCCGTCTTCCGCTGGGCCGTCGGCATCCTGTGCGACACGATTCAAGACGTCCTTACCGCCAGCGGTCTGAGCAGCGACGCCATCGACCTGTACATCCCCCACCAGGCCAACATCCGCATCATCAACGCCGCCATCGACGTACTGCACATCCCTCGCCGCCGCGTCTTCAACAACCTCGACCGTTACGGCAACACCTCTGCCGGCTCCGTGCCGTTGGCACTCGACGAAGCGATGGCGGAGGGCTTAATCAAACCCGGCAGCCAGCTGGTGCTGAGCGGCTTCGGCGCGGGGTTGACCTGGGGCACGGCGGTGATGCGGTGGTAGAGTAAATAAAGACTCAACAAGAAAGGCCGGCCATGCCTCAAACCGTGGAAGCGTTGTATGACGGCACGGTCTTAAGGCCGGACACGGCTCTGCAACGGGAGCCGAATACCCGCGTCCGCCTCACAATGGAGGTTCTCGCGGGAACCGAAACCAGCCCAAAGTCGTTCCTTGACACCGCTTGGAACCTCGGGCTGAGCGGCGCACCCGATTGGTCCGCCAACCTCGATGACTATCTCTGTGGTGATGGCCGCAATGAGAACAGCTTGGCGAGCGTCGAGCTAATTTACCGAGCGGCGTTGTCAACCGATTTTCCTCTCCCGTCGAATGAACAACCAACACCGCCCCGCCCCGCCCCTCGCATTCACGGCCGCCGCTCGAACCGTCTACGTTTCCGCGTGGCGCGACTTCCAGCGTGCCTGGGGTGCCCTCGTCGTCTACGAGGTGATGTTCAAACTCCTGCAAGCCTGGCTGTTCGTGCCGGTCGTCGCCCTTTTTCTCTCCGCCGCCCTGTCGCGCGCCGGCCATGTCGCCGTGAGCAACCGCGACGTATTCGATTTCCTGCTTTCCCCGGTCGGGCTGCTCTATGCGGTTCTCTTCACCTCTGTCGCGGTCGCCACGTTCTTGCTGGAACAAGCCGGCCTCATGGTGCTGGCCGCGCCGACCCACTCCGCGGAGCGTTTACCCCTACGCCGGCATCTTGTGGCCGCGCTGGGAAAATCGCTGCGCGTCGCTCAACTGGGCAACGTCATGGCGCTGCTTTTCGGCCTGTCGTTTCTACCCTTCGTCCTGCTGGCGGGGCTTACCTATGTCGCCCTCCTTTCGGGCTATGATATCTACTTCTATTGGACCGAACGGCCGCCCCTCTTCTGGGCCGCCGCCGGGATTGGCGTCGTACTCCTGCTGGCGGCGACGGCCATCGGTCTGGCGCTGTATGTCCGCTGGGTCTTCGCCCTTCCCATCCTCCTCTTCGAGAAGCGCTACGCCCGCGCCGCCCTCCGCGCCAGCCGGGAGCGTGGCCGCGGGGCAGGATGGCGCGTCGGCTTCGTCGTCCTCGCCTGGCCGGTGGGTGTGCTGCTGGCCGGCGCGACCCTGGAAGCGGCCTTCCGCTTCGGCGCCGCGGCCGCCCTCACCCGCGCCGGCGAACGCCCCCTGGGCCTCATCCTGTTCTTGTTGGTCGCGCAGGCGGCACTGTTGGCCTCCCTCTCCTTCGTCTTCGTCGTAGGGCTGTCCCTGGTGACGCGCCAGCTTTACCTCTTCCAAAGCGAGCCGCTCTCCGCCGGCGAACGCGAGAGTGAAGGGGAGACGAAAGACGCCTCATCGCCGTGGCCGCGGCGTCTCGCTTATCTCGCCTTCATCTTTTTACTGCTGACGCCGCTCGCTCTGTGGGCCGACCTGCCACGGCAGCTGAAGGCGCGACCTCCGGTATACGTGACGGCGCATCGGGGCCACTCCCACGCTGCTCCCGAGAACACGCTGAGCGCGGTGCGCAAGGCCATCGAAAGCGGCGCCGATTACGCCGAGATCGACGTGCAGCAAACGAAAGATGGCGTCGTCGTGCTGCTGCACGACCGCGATTTCATGCGCGTGTCCGGCGACTCGCGCCGCATCGAAGACCTCACCTACGACGAAGCGCGAAATCTGGATGTCGGCAGTTGGTTCGATCCCGCGTTCGCCGACGAGCGCGTGCCCACGCTGGCGGAGGTTATTCATCGCTGTCGCGGGCAAATCAAACTGAACATCGAGATGAAGTTCTTCGGTCAAGACCGGAGCCTGGCCGCGAACGTGGCGCGCCTGGTCCGCGACCTCGACTTCGAGGACGATTGTCTGGTCACGTCGCTCAACTACGACGCCCTGCGCGAAGTGAAGCACCACAACCCACGGCTGCGCGTCGGGCTGATCGTCGCTTTCGCCCTGGGAGATCTCAGCCGGCTGGAACTCGACGCGCTCAGCGTCCGCGCCGACTTCCTTTCGGACGAATTGCTGCGCGAAGCTCATCGCCTCGGCATGGAAGTCCATGCCTGGCCGGTCGGCGATCGCCGGCTAATGATTCAGGTGATCCAGCGCGGCGTGGACACCGTCATCACCGGCGATCCCGACATGGCCGTCCGCGTGAGAAACGAGCGGGCCGAGTTGACCGGAAGCGAACGGCTGTTGCTGGCCTCCGGCTGGCTCCTTGGCTTGTGAAACGACGCCCGAGCCATCCCGCGACCGAATGAACGCAATCGGCCAAGTCTTCTTAATCCCCCGCCGCGAGAGCGTCGATAACCACCTAAGTCGCGCCCTTGGCGCTGCATCGACTGCCCCCGCGGTGCGTATTGACCCCCGGTGTCGTATCGGGTACTTCCAACCGCCACGCTTCGCCGCCGGCCTCGGAACGGGCCGGCAAGCGAGCGCCGGGATCGTCCCCGGAACGGGACCTGGAGAAGAGGCCATGGCCGCGCACGACCCGGATCGGGGGCGCGCCGCACCGACGTTCAGCCTGGTCTTCCCCACGTACAACGCCGCCTCTTTCCTGGAAGAGACGTGGGCGCGCGTGGAACGCTTCCTCGAACGTGCCACCGCGAGTTGGGAAGTCCTGTTCGTCTGCGACGGCTGTACCGACGATTCGGCCGACCGATTGGCCCGCCTCACGCGCTCGGCGGGCGAACAGGCCCGCGTGCTGAGCTACGCGCCCAACCGGGGCAAGGGCTACGCGGTGCGGCACGGTTTGCAAGCGGCGCGCGGCCGTTGGCGGCTGTTCACCGACGTGGACCTGGCCTATGGCTTCGAGGATATCGAACGGGTCGCCGCCACGCTCGAAAGCGGCGCCGCTATCGCTATCGCCTCGCGGCTGCATCGCGATAGCCGGCTCGTGCTGCCGCCCAGCCTGCAAGGCTACGCATATCGTCGTCACTTGCAGAGCCTGGCCTTTTCCGCGCTGGTGCGGCGCTTGTTGCCGTTGAAGGTGCGCGACACGCAGGCCGGCTTGAAGGGACTGAGCGCCGAAGCGGTCGAGCGCGTCTTGCCGCGGCTGCGCTGCGACGGCTTCGGTTTCGATTGCGAACTGCTGGTCGCCTGTCTCGCCCAGGGATTGCCGGTGGCGGAAGTCCCGGTGACGGTGCGTTGGGACAACAGTCTCAGCACCACGAACATGGTCGCCATGCGGCGGATGCTCCGCGAATTGTGGGACATTCGCCGCCACTGGAAGCAAGGGACCACGGTCCCGACCCGCGCGGCCGGGACGAGACGCGCAGCTTGACGCCAACGCCTGAATGCTCACGGGAGATACCTTGCCAGCCCCCCGCTATTTGACGATCATCGCCGACGACTATGGCATCGGCCCCGCGACGTCGCGGGGCATCCTCGACCTCGCCGAGCGCCGCCGCATTAACGGCGCCGTCCTTCTGGTCAACTCCCCCTATGCCGAAGCGGCCGTGTCTGCCTGGCGCCAGGCCGGCGAGCCGATGGAGTTGGGCTGGCATCCATGCTTGACGCTCGATCGGCCGGTGACGCCGGCGCATCGCGTCACCAGCTTGGTCGCCCCCGATGGCCGCTTCCGGCCGCTGGGGCGCTTCCTGCGGCGGCTGACGCTCGGTATGGTCCGGGCGGGCGAGATCGCGCGCGAACTGCACGGGCAGTACCGGCGCTTCATCGACCTGGTCGGGCAACCGCCGTCGTTCGTGAACGCCCACCATCACGTACAGGTGTTCCCGCCGGTAGGCGCCATCCTCCTGGAAATCTTGAGTCAGAATGGCGCACGCCCCTACCTGCGCAAGGTGCAAGAACCGTGGCCCCTGATCGCCACCGTGCCGGGCGCCCGGCCGAAGCGGGTGTTGCTGTCGGCCCTGGGACGGCGTTGCGCGCGGTTGCAAGAAGCCCTCGGCTTGCCGGGAAACGACTGGCTGGCCGGCATTACCGATCCGCCGTGCGTCAACGACCCGGATTACCTGGTCCGCTGGGTGCGGCGAATTCCGGGAACGCGCATCGAACTCGCCTGCCATCCCGGCCACCTGGACCCGACCCTGATCGGCCGCGATTGCACGGTGACGGACGGCCACATTCAGCGGCGCATCCGCGAATACAAGCATCTGATCGACGAGCGCTTCACCGAAGCATTGCAGGTCGCCGATCTGACGGCCGTGCCGCCGTCGCGCCTCGCGGAACTACCTCCTCCGGGAACCGCGAATGCCGCGTGAAGGGCGAACGCCGCTGACGGCAAGTGACGCGAATGGCCGCTGGAATCGTTGGGCCGTCGCGGCTGTGTGCTGTTGGCTGACCGCCGGAACCGTCGTCGGCATCCGCGTCGGTATGCAGCCCGGCCGGCAAAGCGTCTATCCCATCTACGCCCGCGCTGCCCAACACTGGCTCGAGCGCGGCGACCTGTATTTGCTCACCGATCTCGACAAGGTCAGCTGCAACGCTTTCCGCTACAGTCCCCTGGCCGCCGCCTGCTTGACACCGTTCCGCTGCCTGCCCGATGGCGCGGCCGAATTTCTGTGGCGCGTCCTGAACCTCGGCGTCTTCCTGGGAGCGCTCGCCTGGTGGTCGCGCTCGGGGCTGCCTCGGCGCTGCACGCGCCGCCAGCGCGCCATGCTATTTCTCCTGGTGCTGCCGTTGGCGCTGGGAAACGTGAACAACGGGCAGAGCAACCTGCTGGTTCTGGGTTTGCTTTTGACGGGCGTAACGGCGGCCGCGACGTGCCGCTGGAACCTGGCCGCGGGGGCGGTCGCGCTGGCCTGCCTATTCAAGATCTATCCTGTCGCGGTCGGCCTGTTGCTCGCCGCCATTTACCCGCGGCCCTTCTCGCTGCGTTTCGTGGCCGCCCTGGCTATCGGCCTCATTTTGCCGTTCGCGTTTCAAGATCCCGGCTACGTCTGGGCACAATATCAGGCGTGGGCGCTCAATCTGCGACTCGACGACCGCCACGCCTGGGCCGTGGAAGCGGGCTACCGCGATCTATCTCTCCTCTTTCGCGTCTATCTGTCGCCGCTGTCGCCCGAGACGTATCGCCTCGTGCAACTGGCGGCCGCGCTCGGTGTCCTGGGATTATGCGTCGCCGCGCACCGGGCCGAGTGGCCGCCGCGCCGCCTGACGGCCTGGCTTTTGGCATTGGCGTGCGTGTGGATGACGGTCTTCGGAGCGGCCACCGAGTCGTCCACTTACGTGCTGCTCGCCCCGAGCCTGGCGTGGGCGCTGGTGGAGTCCAGAGAAGATAAATCTCGCGGACTGCTTCTAGCGAGCTACGGATTGTTGCTGGCCACCCAGCTGGCTAACTGGATCCCCGGCGCTTCCGGCAAGGTGCAGGCGCTGGGGCCGCAGCCGTTGGCGGGGTTGTTGCTCCTGGCTGCTCTTCTGGTCGGGAATGTGAGACGGCCACTTCCATCCACGCATGAAGATACGGTGTACTTATCAATGGCGCGGGTTATATAGTTGACATCGGTCGGCCGGCCGCGATATGCTTCCCTCCATGCTGGTGGTTCGCCAGAACGCGACTACGCATCAGGAGCACGCCCCATGTCCTGGAACACCTATCTCCGCATTTTCGGCCTCGCTTCCTCCGACAAGCGTCCTCAGCGGCGCAACGCAGGGGGGGGGGCGGCGGTCCTTTCGTCCGGGAATTGAAACCCCGGAAGATCGCAACCTGATGAGCGGCGGCATCACGGAATTCCTGACGCCGACGCACGCCAGCAATCCCCTCGATATCGTCGCCGGCCGCGATTCGCGCATGTACTTCGTGGAATACGACGCCTCCAAGTTGGGCATCACCGACTCTACCGGCCACATTAGCGAAATCAGCCTGCCCACCGCCAACGCCGGTCCCGCCGATTTGACGGTCGCTCCCGACGGCTCCATTTGGTTCAGCGAATTCCTCGTCAATCAAATCGCGCGCTACAATGCCGATGACACGATAAGCGAATTCACCGTTCCCTCGGCTGGCAGCGGCCCTAACGGCATCGCCGCCGACGCCGCCGGCAATATCTAGTTCGTCGAGAGCTACGCCAACAAGATCGGCCGCTATAACGTCGATGGCACGGTCAGCGAATTCGCCCTGCCGACTAGCGGCGCCATGCCTATCGATATCGTCCTCGGCGACGACGGCAATTTATGGTTCACCGAATGGGCGGGCAAAATAGGCCGCATCGAGGCCGATGGCACCGTGACCGAGTGGCTGCGACCAAATTCACGGGCAAGGGCGGCGTTGATCGCGATACCAATGCCGTAAGGGTGTCCCTGGGGAACAAAGGTGAGGCCGCGAAGGCCCTCCAAGGGATGATCGACAAGGAAGGTCCCGGGGCCGGAGATTACTCTCAATACTTCGTCTTTTCCGCCGCGCGAACCGGAATTCCCGCCGACAAGGCCAAGGCGGCAATCGTGCTCAATTCGGGCTACAAGATCAAGTACGAGGCACTCACAGCGGGGAATCCCGCCATATACTCTATCCAAATTACGCGGGTGCCATCCACCGTGGCGGGTACCGAGGTGAAGCCGGGCCTCGTCTCCGCCGATGACCAGAAGCCGAAACGGGATCTAATATCTCCAATATAACAGGTGAACCATGCACCGCGCCGCCACGATGGCCCCTATAGGGCTGATCTTGGGATGCGTTCCCGAATCGTCGTCCATGTTCAGCGATGCACCCCCCATAGGCCCCGTTGGGGAAACCGAGAAACGGGCGGAAGAGGTGGACGGTAGCCAACGCTTCCAATTGGTCGCCGAGCAAGTTCGGGCCGAGGCGGCCGGTCCCGTTCTCGTCAAGCTCAGCCTCACTTATCTAGGCGATGAACCGATTGAGTATGGAAGTTACACGGACTTGTTGGATGGTTCCGTCGATGCGGACGCGCCGCCTTCATGGAAACGGAAAGTGCGGCCACTAATTCGGGTTAGCGCTAGCTTTGGGTGTCGCGATACGCTGAGCAAGAACGACACGCGGACCTGGACAGTAGACCTCAAAAACACCTTTGACATCATACCGAGCGGGGAGGCCACGTTGGTGTTTCGCTGGCATATGGCGATTAAGAAAGTAGGGGCCGAGGGAGAAGATATCCCCATTTGCCCTCGGACCACGCTCAAAGTGAAAATATAACCTCCGCGGCAATACGGTGACTTAGCAGGTCGCCAGAACCTGCTAGCTGGCGGGATGCTTCAGCGCGAGACGCTCGACGAATCCCGTTGTGATCGACTTCCTCGGTATCTGGTTACCGCCTTCGGGGAGCGCCCGCACGTCAGGCCCGAAAAGCCCGCGAAGAAATCAACGGGGACGCAAATCTATTTCCGCACCATCAAAGAAAATGAGGTGCGTCTCCGTGTTCCGCGTGTATCCTCGGGCGAACCCACCGTTGGTGGAGGACGAGTCGCTTAAGCAAAGACATCGTCCACCCCATTGGGCTTGAAAAAGAGTCTGGAATCGCCAAAGGCTACAGGTAATGCGCCGTTACGGTATCGGAGCGGTGTCCCTTGCAGCCGGAGAAGTACCCATGGCGCTCGCCGGCGCTCTTTTCCCGCCTTTCGTCGCTCTAATGGCATGGCCCGCCGCGCGTCCCGCGCCGGTACCCAAGCCATCGGGCCTCGTTTTCGTGGTGGGCGGCGTGGGCGGCGTCGATATGGTCGGGCCGTCGGTGCGCAAGGCGCTGCCAAAGTATGGCCTGCGTCACGAAGTGCGCGTTTTCGTCTGGACGCACGGCACCGGCAAGATTCTGCGCGACCTGCAAGACACGCCCCACCTGTTGCAGAAGGCCGACGAGTTGGCGAGTGAAATCCTGCGCGCCCGCGAGGAACAACCGGATCGGCCGATCTTCGTCGTCGCCAAAAGCGGCGGCGCCGGCCTATCGCTCTTGGCCGCCGAGAGGCTGCCCCCGTGTACCCTGGAACGGATAATCTTGCTGTCGGCGGCCGTCACGCCGACCTACGATTTGCGGCCGGCGCTGCGAGCGACGCGCGGCGAAATCGTCTCGTTCTATTCGAGCAACGATTGGCTCGTCCTTGGCTAGGGCACGACGCAGTTCGGCACCATCGACCGCGTCAAGGGACCAAGCGCCGGGCTGAACGGCTTCAAGAAGCCCGCGGAAAACCGCGGCTTATACGAACGCCTCGTCCAGGTACGCTGGACGCCGGTGATGATCGCCACGGGTAACACGGGCGGCCACCTCGCCAATAGCTGGCCCGCGTTCATCGCCAAGGAAGTGGGGCCATGGCTCAAACCGTGAACTGAAGCGGGCAGAACAAAAACAAAAAAGTGGGGGTGCGCGGGGGTGTGGGCCGCGCCCGCACCGTTTGAGTGGATTAACTCT
>JBBSES010000044.1:0-14535 GCA_038239465.1 Gemmatales bacterium | reverse complement strand
GGGGCTAACGCCCCCCGCTCGCCAGAACATTTTCAGATCAACGTCGTTAAGCGGTTTCAGCCAGTTCCCCCACCAGGCGCCGAATGTCCTCCTCCGTATGCCCCGCGGTCACGCTGATGCGAAGACGCGCGGTTCCCTCCGGCACCGAGGGCGGGCGAATGGCCGGCACGAGCAATCCTGCCTTTTCCAGGCGGCGCGATAGTGCCACCGCCTTTCGCGCGTCGCCCACGACCACCGGTACGATTTGACACCGCGAATCCGTCTCGGCGAAACCGGCGCCGTGGAGTTCGGCGCGCAACAAGTCGGCGAGGGCCAGGACGCGCTGCCGTCGCTCCGGTTCGTCGTGGACGATTTGAACGGCCCGTCTTGCCGCGGCCGCGATGGGCGGCGCGAGCGCCGTCGAAAAGATATACGGCCGTGCCCGGTTGACGAGCCAATCGATGAACTGCCGCGAACCGACGACGAAACCTCCTTGCGCTCCGAGCGCTTTGCTGAGCGTCCCCATGCGAATGAGCCGTTCATCGGTCACGCCATCGCTCAGGCCGCGCCCCTTCTCGCCGAGAACGCCGGTCGCGTGGGCTTCATCCAACAAGAGATAGGCGTCGTGGCCGCGCGCGCGTTCGAGCAATTGGAGGAGCGGGGCGAGGTCGCCATCCATGCTGAAGACGCTATCGCTGACGATCAGACGGCGGCGCGAGGCCGTGCCGTGGTCCGTCAACAATTGCCGCAGATGATCGGTATCCCGGTGGCGATAGACGTGGACAGTGGCACGGGAGAGGCGGCAACCGTCGATCAGGCTGGCGTGGTTCAAGGCGTCGCTGAAGACGATGTCTTCGGAACCGCAAAGGGTGGACAGGACGGACAGGTTGGCCGCGTAGCCGCTGGAAAACACGAGCGCCGCCTCGTGCCCCTCCGAGGCGGCGAGGTCGCGTTCCAGTCGGCGCAGCGGAGGCGAATAGCCCGATACGAGGGCCGACGCCCCGGCGCCGGTGCCGTAGCGGCGCGCGGCCCGCGCCGCGGCATTGGCCAGGCGCGGATCGCGGGCGAGGTCGAGGTAATCGTTGGAGGAGAAATTAACGAAGGCGCGGCCACGATAGCGGACACTGGCCCCCGTGCCCGATTCGAGGCGCCGGCGCACGCGATAGAGGCCGCGTGCTTTCAGATCGCGTAGTTCGTCGTCCATAAACGGCAAGCCGGGTTTACGCCGCGCGGCGCATCGGCGGTTTCGCGCCCCACTTCCACCAGCGCGAACCGTGGCGCTTGAAGCGCTCGTCCAGGTCCTTGCGCGCCGCGTCGAGGTGCGCCTTCTCCTTGCGTTGCCGCGCTTGCAACGTGTTGTGTCGCTCGATGGCGAACTGCACGGCCCAGCCGAACAGGGCCACGCCAAGACAGATGGAGTTGAGCATCACGACGCGCTTCTCGCTCCATTCGAGGGCGTCGATCTTGCCGAGTTTGTCGGCGAGGCCGAGACCGGCGTAAGCCATGAGCAAGGTGCCGGCCAGGCTGCTCAGGACCATCGCCCAGGCGCGGAACATCGCCAGGCCAACGAGGCCGCCGCCGAGGAAGGTCAAGAGCGGTTCTTCCCATGCGGGCACCACGGCACGGACGACCAACCAGGTAGCGATGCCGCCGGCGACGAAGGCGGCCATGCGGGCCAGTGCCAGCGCCATCATGCCCGCCGTCACGGCGAGCAGCACGCCCGCCGCGAACGGCTGCACCCCCGTGGCCCGGCCCGACGACAGCCCGGCAATCCCCGCCGCCACGGTCGTGAACAGCACGATCCAGAAGCGATGCCCCCACCAGCCGGTCAGCCACAGGGCGGCGCCGATCACGAGAGTGATGGCATAGACGGCCAACGACATGCCGCGCGCTTCCTGCAACAGGTCGGGAAGGATCAACTGCATGGCCGGTCATCCTTGACGGGGTCGGGGCGACGCGCCTTTCGCGGGACGATGGCAAGGTAGCCGGGAAGCGGCAATCATGTCAATGCCGGCAAGACGGCGCCAGCCCCTTGCGGCGGGGCAGGGGCGGGATTACGATTCGCGTCGAGAACGCTTCTCCGAAGCGTCGCTAACCCAAGGGAGTTTCTCCATGAAACGCCTCGTGTGTCTCGGCGCCTTGACGTTCGCCGCGACGGCCTTCGCCGTGCCGGATCTCGTTCAAGAGAAAAAGCCGTATCCGACGATGGGCACCATCGAGCGCAAGGACCCGCGCTTCGACAAGCTCATTCCCAAGGACGCCAAGCTCGAAAAGCTGGCCGACGGCTATAAGTGGACCGAAGGCCCCGTCTGGGTTCCGCAGGGCAAATACCTGCTGTTCTCCGACATCCCCAACAACGTCATCGTCAAGTGGGAAGAAGGCAAGGGGGCCAAGGAGTTCCTCAAGCCGGCCGGCTACACCGGCAGCAAGGAACGCGGCGGCGAACCCGGCAGCAATGGCCTGACGCTCGACAAGGACGGTCTGCTCGTCGCCTGCGACCACGGCGACCGCCGCGTCTATCGCCTCGAAAAAGACGGCAAGAAGACCACGCTCGTGGACAAGTACGATGGCAAGCGGCTCAATAGCCCCAACGACCTCGTGTACAAATCCAACGGCGACCTCTACTTCACCGATCCGCCCTACGGTCTCGAAAAGCAGATGGACGACCCGGCCCGCGAGTTGGACTTCTGCGGCGTCTATCGCCTCGGCAAGGACGGCAAGGTCACGCTCTTGACCAAGGACCTGAGCCGGCCCAACGGCATCGCCTTCTCGCCCGACGAAAAGAAGCTGTACGTCGCCAACTCCGATCCACTCCGGGCCGTCTGGATGGAGTACGAAGTCAAGGACGACGGCACCCTCGGCAAGGGCAAGGTCTTCTTCGATTCGACGGCGTGGGTGTTGAAGCGTAAGGGGTTGCCCGACGGCATGAAGGTGGACAAGGACGGCAACCTGTTCGCCACTGGGCCGGGCGGCGTCCACGTGTTCGCGCCAGACGCCACGCTGCTGGGGACGATCGACACGGGCGTGCCGACATCCAATTGCGGCTGGGGCGACGATGGCTCGGTGTTGTACGTGACCGCGGATAAGGCGCTGACTCGGATTCAGACGAGTACGAAGGGCGCGGGAATTAAGTAAGGATTTCTCTTGTTTACGTTTCGCGCGGCCGCGCGAAACGTAAACCATGTCACTTCTTCGCGCGGAGCGCCTGGGCACGGGATTCGAGTTCGGCGGCTTGTTTACCGTTTCGCGCTTTCCGCAACAACCGAGCGTAATCGTCGAGTACGTCGGCGAGAGCCAGATCGTCGTCGGTCTTCTCGCGGATTTTGACGGCCCGTTGGTAGAGCGGTTCGGCGTCGGTGACGCGGTTTTGATCGCGGCACAGGTTGGCGAGCGCGTGCAGAGAGGGAGCCAGCCCGCGGTGAGTCTTGCCGAGCGCCTTTTCGCGGATGGCGACGGCGCGGCGCAGCAGCGCCTCGGCGTCGAGGGCTGGCTGCTTGGGTGCCAGCGCCGCGAGGCTCTCCAGGGTGGGCGCCAATTCCAGATGATCCTTGCCGAGCGCCGTTTCGCGGATGCGCAGCGCGGCCTGATATTGACGCGCCGCTTCGTCCGTCTTGCCCTGCGCGCGGTAGAGGGATGCGAGGCCGTGACGTGCCCGCGCCACGTTCGCATGGTCGGCCCCTTGCGCCATCTCGCGGATGGCGATGGCCCGTTGGAACAGCGTCTCCGCCTCGCCCTGCTTCGCGGGGTCGGGCGACTCGGCGCACACCGTGGCCAGATTGGTCAGACTGGCCGCGATGTCGATGTGGTCCTTGCCGAACGCTTTCTCGCGCGCTTCGAGCGCACGGCGGAAGAGCGGTTCCGCGTCGGCGACACGGGCGAGATCGTAGTGCAGGGCGGCGAGGTTGGTCTGGCTGACGGCCAGGTCGAGGTTGTCGGCCCCCGGTGCTTTCTCGCGCAGAGCGAGCGAGCGCTTCAGAAGCGGCTCCGCTTCCGCGTTCTTGTTTTGCCCTCGATAGAAGGCGGCCAGGCGGTCGAGCGCCGCGCCCTGTTCCGTCGGGTCTTCCGCCTTCTCCTGGATGGCCACGGTTCGCTTCAACAGCGGCTCGGCCTCGGCGAATCGGCCCTGGTCTTCGTAAAGCGCGGCGAGATTGCTGAGGAGCGGAGCGAGGCGCGGATCGTCGGCCTTCATGGCCTGCTCTTGCACCTTGACCGCTCGCTTGTAGAGCGCTTCGGCCTCTTCGAGCTTCTTTTTGCTTTGTGCGACGAGGGCGAGGACGTTTAAGCCGCGGGCGGCTTCCGAGTCGGCGTCGGCCATTTCCGCGTTCATGGCCCGGTCGTAGACGGCGAGGGCGCGCTTGGCCGGCGCGTCGGCGGCGGCCGGTTTCCCCTCGCGCACCGAAAGCCAGGCTAGATGGGCCAGGGTCAGGCCGAGGCGCGGATCGCGGTCGGTGAGGAAGTTCTCGGCCTGCGTCAGCGCTTCTTCGAGATGGCGGCGCGCTTCCTCGAAGTCGCCCTTTTGACAGGCTTGCCAGCCGGCCTCGTTGCACTCGCGCCACTTGACGTCGGCGTCCGAGCGGGCCAGGGCGAAAGGCGACAGGGCGAGCAACGCCACGGCGCAGAGTAGCGGGCGGGGCATGAGGGAATTCCTTACCGGGAGGGTCAGGGGTCCATTTCCTTGATGCGCGCCTCGCGCAGGCGGCCGGCCGCGTCGATCTCGGCGTAATCGACGTCGCGGCAGACCACGTCGGGCTTCACCCATGCGACGCCAGTGAGTTGCAAGCCGCCGACCACCGATTGCGTCAATTCCAAGGAGGCGAGACGGCGGACGAGTTTGTCGCTCAGGAACGAGGCGTCGGCGGCGACGGTGGCGGCGTAGTGCCAGCGGCCCTCGCGCTTGTAGCCGAGGACGAGGGCGGACAGCCGTTTTTCCTCGTCGCGGATGTAGCCGATGACGTGGCAGACAGTGCTGAAGCGCCGTTCGGCCGGCAGGGCACCGCGGGGCGCGATCTCGGTCTCGATGGGCCGGCGCGCTTCGCGGGCGTCGGCGTAACGGCGGATCGCGGCGGAGCGGGCTTCCGGCAGGCGCGGCCGAACGACCGGCTCGGGCGGCAGTCCGACCGGCGGCGGACGCTCGACGACGGGGCCAGGTTCGCGTTCGGCATGCGTCTCCGCTTCGGAAAGGGTGCTAAACAACGTCAGGCCGCAGAGCAGCCCGGTGGCGCCCCAGGAGGCGAGCCAGAGCGGACCCACGGTTTGCGGCCAGGCGTCGTAGGAGTGGCGCCACAATTCCAGGGGATCGAGGTATTGCATGGCAACCTGGTCGGAGCGGCGCGGCAGCACGAGGATGAACGCCCAGAGATGAGCGCCGACGATGGCCAGCAAGCCGAGGACGATCTCCAGAACGCACCAGGTCGTCCACAGTTTGGACGGCTTGGGCATGGCGGCGGCGGCCAGGACGGAGCCGAGCATTACGACAAAGCAGCCGGCGAGCAGGCCCCACAGCCAGTTCAAATCGGTCGGCGCGGGCGGCGGGGGCGGCTCCTGGCCGGTCTTGGAGAGCGGCCCGAGGTCTTTGGAAACGTAGCCGCACTTGAGGCACCAGCCGAGGGCCAGCGAGTTGCCGGCCGGGGCACCGCAACCGGGGCACTGGTCGGGCGTCGCTTCCCGGCGCGGCGGCTTGAGGTCGGTTCGCGTTTCCGACAGGGCATCGGGGCCGGGCCGGTCGTTCCATGTGGACAGGCCGTTCGCTTCGAGGCGATACTGCGCCAAACGCCGTTTGCCCGCTGGCTTATTGCCGATGCCGCTGAGCGTATCGACCACGGCGCGCGCCGAAGCGGGCCGACCGGCGGGATCCTTGGCCAGCAGGGCCATGATGAGGTTCGCCAGGGCGACAGGCACGTCGGGATTCAGGACGCGAACGGCGGTCGGCTCCTCGGTGGCGAGGGCGATGAGGGTGGCCATGGCGTCGTCGCGGCGGAAGGGCGATTGGCCGCAACACATGTGATAGAGGACGCAGCCGAGGCCGAAGAGGTCGCACCGGCCATCGAGCGTCTGCGTGCCGCGCGCCTGTTCCGGGGCCATGTAACCGGGCGTGCCCAGGATCATGCCGGTGCGCGTCAAGTGCATCGCCGTCCCGGTCACGCTGCGCGCCAGGCCAAAATCGAGCAGCTTCACCTTGCCCGGCGCGAAGCGGCCCTTTTTGGCCTCCGCGCCGGCTTCCCGCGCTCCGCTGAGGAAAATGTTCGCCGGTTTCACGTCGCGGTGGATCAGGCCGCGCGCATGGGCTGCCTCCAGCCCCTTGGCGATTTCCGTGCCGATGCGAACGACCTCGGCCAGGTCGAGGCCGTCGTTGCGCTTGAGCAGTTCGTCCAGCGATTCGCCCTGCAGGAGCTCCATCGCCAGGAAGGGCAAACCGCGGTCCTCGCCTACCTGATAGATGGTGACGATATGTTCGTGCTGGAGGGAGGCGGCGGCCTTCGCTTCTTGCAAGAAGCGCTGCCGGGCCACGTCGCCCGCGGTCCGATCCGGCTTGAGCACTTTGAGCGCGACCATGCGCTCGAGACTGGTATCCTCGGCCTGGAAGACGGTGCCCATGCCGCCTTCGCCCAGGACACGCAACACCCGATACGAACCGAGCCAACCTAGCTCGCCCTTCTGTTTCGGCGGAGCTAGCAGGCGGGCCACTTCGTCGGAAATGGCCGGCGTCGGCGTGGCGTTAAGCGGCGGCGGCGCCACTTGCAACCGGAAGGAATGATTGGTGCGCCGCGTGGTGGAGAGCATGGTCACGGCCCCGGTCAGATCGAGGGCCGCTTCGAGGTCGTTGAGCATGTCGCCAGCGCTCGAGTATCGCTGCGCGGGGTCGTCGTCGGTCGCCCGGCGGACGACGGCGCCGCAGCTGGGCGGCACGTCGGGGTTGTCGAGGCAGGGCTGCAGGCCGGCGCGCCGTTGGGCCGGAGGAGCGGGCGTTTTCCCCGTCAAGAAGGTGTAGTAGCACAGCCCGAGGGAATAGATGTCGCCGGTTTGCGAGGCCGTGCCGTCGCGGAGTCGTTCCGGGCTGGAAAAGTCGCCGGGCGGCGCGGCATCGGCGAGGTTCGCCAAGCCCAAGTCGGCGAGGCGGACGCCGCCGTCGTTGGCGAGCAAGATATTGCCGGGCTTGATGTTGCCATGGACGAGGCCGGCCGCGTGGGCGGCCATCAGCCCGCGGCAGGCGTCGGCGGCGATGCGCGTCGCCTCCGGCCAATCGAAGGGGCCGAAGGTCTTGACGAAGCCGGCCGTGGTGCCGCCCTTGATGAAATCCACGATCAGATATGGCGTGCCGTCGCTATCGCCCGCTTCCAAAATTGCGACTAAATTGGAACTGGGCAGCCGCCGCGTGGTTTCCAGGGTACGCGGCCATTGCGGGCGCGCCGCGAGCGCTTCCGGCAACAACCGCACGCCGACGCTCCGCGGTTCGAGCGTATCCTGCGCTTCGTAAAAACTTCCGAGACGGCCGTGGCCCACTAGCCGAGTTAACCGATAGTGGCCCAGCGTCTGCCCAAGCCACGGGTCGATGGCGGGCGCCGCGACCGCGACGTTGCCGGTGGCCTTGCCGATCGGATGTGTGGATGGATGGTTATCGGGCATCGACTCGCCTCGCTATGCTAGCCCTTGGGCCAGGACCAGGGGCGGAACCCGTGCGCGGAATGTCGCCCACGGTGCAACGGAGGACGACGGTAGCAGCCTTCCCTAGCTTTTTGCCCCACCGCTCCGGCCATTGGCGCGCTTTTGGCGCAGCTTTGCCAATGGAGGCACTTTTCCCACTTTGTGAGCGTGGAGTGTATTTCAAGTCGAAAGAAATGTCAAATCGTTTCGGTTTTGCCGGGAGGGGAAGCCCGGCCGAAACGCAGCTTCTTTCCACCAGCCCTACAATTCCCGTATGAAACTCCTCCTCACCAACGACGACGGCATCGACGCCCCCGGCATCGCGGCCTTGCTCGAAGCGGCGCGGCACGTAGGCGATCCCCTCGTAGTGGCCCCGCTCGAACATCAGTCCGGTTGCAGCCATCGCGTCACGACGGGCCGGCCGTTGCGCGTGTTGCCGCGGCCGCCGCTCGGGTTCGCCGTCGATGGCTTGCCCGCGGATTGCGTGCGCGTCGGCCTGAGCCGCCTGGCCCCCGAGACCGCCTGTGTCCTTTCCGGCATCAACGAGGGCGGTAATCTCGGCGCCGACGTTTATATCTCCGGGACCGTCGCCGCCGTACGCGAGGCGGTGCTGCACGGCTGGCGCGGCATCGCTGTGTCGCAATATCACCGTCGCAATGCCGCCATCGACTGGTCGGTGAGCGCCCGTTGGGTCGTGCCGGTGCTGCGTCAGCTACTGGCCGAACCGTGGCAACCCGGCGTCTTCTGGAACGTCAATCTGCCGCATCTCGAAGCGGGAGCGGCCGATCCCGAGGTGATTTATTGTCCGCTCGATCCGTCGCCGTTGCCGCTCAGCTATCGATCCGACGGCGACTCGCTGCACTACGACGGCAACTACCACGAGAGACAACGGAAGCCGGGGTCGGACGTGGACATCTGCTTTCGCGGCCACATCGCGGTGACGCGCTTCGAGCTATTTTGACAATTCCCCGTTTACGTTTCGCGTAGTCCTTCCTCGCCGGTTATGGTGATTCTCAATCTCCTCCACGCCGCTCGGGGACGTAACGCCATGAAACCGTATCGTGTCCTGCCGTGTGCCGCGCCGGTGTTGGCGTCGGCCGCTCTGCTCCTGGCCCAGCAATACGCGCCGCCGGCGCCCAAGCCGCCCGACGACGCCACGATGAAGAACATCGTCGCCAAGACGGACAAGCTGGCCAAGGCAGTAGCGGCGTTGCGCACGCAAGGCGTGCGCGATCCGGGACTCGCGGAAGCGGAGGCGTACCACAAGGCCGCCCTTTGGATCGTCAAGCACAACGAGTTTTATCACGCCGATAGCGGCGCCTGGACGTTGGCCGTCCTCGATCGCGGGCTGTTGCGGGCCAGTCAACTGGCCCAGGGCGAGGCGCCGTGGCTCGCGCAAACGGGCACCGAAGTGGCGCGGGCCTATCGCTCGCGCGTCGATGGTTCAGTGCAGCCCTATGCGGTGACGACGCCCGCCGATTACGGCCAGGATCGGGCCAAGAAATACCGTGTCGATATCGTCCTGCATGGCCGCGATCCGAGCCTGACCGAGGTGAAGTTTCTGCATCAGCACAACGGCGACCGCGCCGCGCCCAAGGGACAGGACTTCGTGCGCATCGATATCTTTGGCCGGGGTAATAATGCGTATCGCTGGGCCGGCGAGACCGATATCGACGAGGCGTACAACGCTTTTCTCGAAGGCGAACGGCTGCTGGGCCGGGACCATTTGCTCGACCAGCGCCGCGTCGTCTTGCGCGGCTTCTCGATGGGCGGCGCCGGCAGCTGGCACCTGGGATTGCATCGGCCCGACCGTTGGTGCGTCGTCGGCCCCGGCGCCGGCTTTACCACCACGCGCGGCTACATCAAGGATTTGCCCGCGAAGCTGCCTGCCTATCAGGAAGCCTGTTTGCATATTTATGACGCCATCGACTACGCCGAGAATGCCTTTAATGTGCCGGTCGTCGCCTACAGCGGCAGCGACGACGCGCAGAAGGCGGCGGCCGACAACATTGAGGCCAAGCTGAAACCGCTCGGTATTCCGCTGACGCACCTGGTCGCGCCGGGGTTGGCCCATCAGTTCCCGGCCGAGTGGCAGAAGACCGCGGAGGCGGAGTACGTCAAATACGCCGCCGCCGGCAAGGGCCGCAAGGAGTTCCCGGCCAAGGTGCGTTTCGTCACCTACACGCTCAAGTATCCCGAATGCGCCTGGGTCGAAATCCTCGGCCTCGACCGCCATTACGAGCGCTCGACGGTGGACGCCGAGCGCACCGAGACCGGCTTCACCGTCAAGACCGCCAACGTGCGCGGACTGCGCCTCGGCGTGCCCGAGAGCGCCAAGATGCCGTTGGTCGTCAGCATTGATGGCCAGGAGATCAACGCCCGGCCACACACCAATCGCTATGGCCTCATCGACGTTTTCCTCGAACGCCGTGATGCCCAATGGCACGCGGTGCTGCCGCAAAAGCTATCGGTCGATCGGCAGCGGCGCTTGCAGAAGATCGTCAACCTGCAAGGCCCCATCGACGACGCCTTCACCGAAGGCTTCCTATGCGTGCGCGGCACCGGCAAGGGTTGGCATGAAGCGACCAACAAATACGCCGCCGCGAACTTGCAGCGCTTCCGCGACGAATGGAGCCAGTTCCTGCGCGGCGACTTGCCGATCAAGGACGACGTGGACGTGACCGACGACGATATCGCTACGAAGCATCTGATTCTCTTCGGCGATCCGGCATCGAATTCCCTGATCGCCCAGGTGCAAGACGCCTTGCCGCTGCGCTGGACGAGGGACGCGATCGAACTGGCGGGGATGAAAGGCGACGCGGCGAGCCATGTGCCCGCGTTGATCTATCCCAGTCCGCTCAATGGCCAGCGGTATATCGTGCTGAACTCGGGCCATACGTTTCACGCCGCCGAATTCATCGGCACGAATGCCCAGCTGTATCCGCGGCTCGGCGATTACGCCTTGTTGAAACTGGCGCCGACGGAAAAGAACCCGCTGGCGGTCGAAGTGGCGACGGCGGGGTTGTTCGATGATGCGTGGCGCGTGAAAAAAGAATAATCGCATCCGCTCCGCGCGCCGTCCTCGTTGATGGGGGTGAGGCCATGATGTGATCCATGCCACCCCCTCTTGCGAGGCTCCCATGTGTCGGTCGGTGTCGCTGAGCATCCTGGCCGTCGTGACGACTCTTCTCGCCGTCGCCGGCCCCGCGTCGGCCGACCCGAAAGTCTACGAACGCACCCTGCGTTCCATCCGGGAAGCGGCCGTCGTTAAACATCCGAACGAAATGATTTCCAATGTTCGACCTCCAAGGCCATCGAGGGGCTCGCGGCCTGAAACCGGAAAACACGCTGCCGAGCTTCGAGGCCGCCATCGAGGCTGGCGTCAGCAGCATTGAGACCGACCTGCACCTGACGCGCGACGATGAAGTGGTCCTAATTCACGATCCGATCATCGACGGCCGGCTCATACGGTCGCTGACCCTAGCGGAGTTGCGGCGCTATCGCGTCGATGGCAATCCCGACCCGCGGCGCTTTCCCGAGCAAGAGGCGAGCGTGACGCCGCGCGCCGCCGACTTCGCCGCCCGGCTTGGCATCGACCCGTACACGCCGCCGACCTTGCAAGAGTTGTTCGCGTTCGCCGCCCTATTTCCGCGGGCCATCGGCTTCGACCTGGAATTGAAGCGCGTCCCCGGCCGGCCGCAAGCCATCGGCGACGGCTTCGATGGCACCGCGCCCGGCTTGCTCGAACGCCGTGTCGTGGACTTCGTGCAACAGGCCGGCGTAGGGGACCGGACGACGGTGCGTAGCTTCGACCATCGAGCCGTGCGTTTCATTCGGGACTTACAGCCGGATTTGACGACGGCGGTACTCATCGCCGGCACGGCTCCCGTCGATCCCGGCCGACTGGCGCGGGATGCGGGGGCAGCCATCTATTGTCCGCAGGTGGGATTTCTCGACGAAGCGCAGGTGAAGCAATGCCACGCGGCCGGTGTGCGCGTGTTGCCCTGGACGGTCAACGACCCCGAGGATTGGCGCCAGTTGCTCGCCTGGGGCGTGGATGGGATCACGACCGACTTTCCCCATCGATTGGCGGCGTTTTGTTTACGTTTCGCGTCCGCCGAGCGCGGAGGACGCGAAACGTAAACAAATCAATCTACTTTAATTCCTTGATGCCGATATTGCGGAACTGCACGAGGCTCGGCGGCCCCGTCCATGCCTTCTTGGCCTCGTTCCAACTGCCGTGATGTTGCAACGCCAGCGGTCCCTTCTCGGGTACGCCGGGCAACTCGGCTTTGCTGACGACTTCCTCGCCGTTGAGCTTCACGGTCAGGCGGTCGCCCTGCATGGTGATCTCGAAGGTGTTCCATTCGCCGATGGGCCGGTCGGCCTTCTTTTTGGGGGTAACGCCGGCGCGGACCTCGGGCTTCATCTTTTGATCCATGCGGTAGCCGTAGACTTCGCCGGAGCCGATGGGCCACATCCAGATATTCACCTGGCTCTTGGACGAACCGCGCAGATAGACCCCCGAATCGCGGTCGTCGATTTCGACGGTCTCTTCCTTGCCGTCGTCGCCCTTCTTGTGGTCGCCGCTGGGCAGGATGACGGGCACACGATGCTTGTGGCCCGGCTCGTCCTTGATGCGCCAGTCCATGCGCAGGACGAAGTCGCCGTAGCTCTTGTCGGTCCAGAGCGATTTCTCGCCCTTGGCCTCGCTCTTGGCGTCGTAATCGAGGATGCCGTCCTTGAGGACTTTCCAGTGGCCATTGTCGCCTTCGGGGATTTTCCAACCGGTCAGGTCCTTGCCGTTGAAGAGCGGCGTGAAGCCGTCCGGCAATTTGTCGTCGGCGGCCGGGCTGGGGCCAGCGACCGAGACGGCGACGGCGATGATCAAGAGCGCGAGACGACGCATGGGTATGACCTCGAAAGAAGGTGGGGCCGCCGGGGCAGGGACCGGGGCTGACAGAGAGGGTACGACAACGTCGATGGGAAGGCAATTGTTTGGCGGGGAACCCCGGGCCATGGCAACGCACCCAATAGGTGACCGCGCAGCCAATAAGGCACGGAAAATTTACCCCTTCGGGGTAAATACCAAATGTCGCATTCCCTGCTGCAGTTGGCAATACACTGCTTTGGCGGCCTCGTTTCACTTCGCCCCCTGCTTCTTCCACCACGCTTTCCAATCGGCGACCGCCTTCGTTCGTTCGGCGGCGCCGCCGTTCGTCGGCGGCCCGTGGTCCTGCCCCGTCAGGCTCTTCAACGCCAGCGCCGCCGAGCGGGCGACGCTGGGATCGCTATCCTCCAGGGCGCCGATCAAGTCGGGCACGGTTTCCTTCTCGTCGCGCATGTAGCAGGCGATCGCGGCGGCGCGGCGCACTTCGGGATCGTCGTCTTGCAGCTTGTCGCGCAGGGTGCTGGCTTTCATGCGCGCCAGCCGTTCCGCCAGGGCGTCGCGCGCGTCGGTACGTGTCGAGCCGACCAACTGCGGAATGGCGGCGGCGAGGGCGTCGGTGTAGATCACGCCCTTGCCTTCCTTGAGCTTGTCGATCATCGACCTTTGCCGGTTGGCGGGAGCCTTGATGAGTTCGTCGCTCAGCTTGCCGGACTCGGTAAGCTTTTCGGGCGCGTCGTCGATGCTCTCTTTCAAGACGATGCCGGAACTGAGCGCCTTGCCCGTCAGCATCTCGCCGCCGACGCCGCCGGCCTTGAGGGTGATCGTGCCGGGATCGGCGGTGCCGCGTATGCTAGCGGTCAGGTCGCGGGCCAGGTTGACGCGGCGCAGAAAGAGCAGGGCGAACGAGGTGTCGATCTCGGCGCCGTATTCGCCGCTCCAGCTGCCGTCGGCGCCCTGGCTGGCGAGGAGGATTTCGCTGCCCCAGGCGTACCAATCCTTGTTGCCGATGGTCTGCAAGCCATAAGCGACAGCCACGCGCTCGACCGACCAGAGGAAGTAGAAGCCCTTGGCGATGCCCTTGCCCTTGCCTCCACGGCCAACTGGGCCATTCGGATTGCCGACCGACGTGCCCAGGGCCAGCAGGCCGGCGCGGATGGAAGCGTCGCGGGCCGGTTGGCCGGGCAGCTTCGCGGGCGGCAGATTGGGCTGCGTGCGCAACACGGCTTCGTTGGCGACGCCGTGGCTCATGGCCAGGCCGAGCAAGCCGGCGCAGGTCATGGCGCCGCTGCCGCCGGCGCGGGCATGTTTGTCGGAGGTATAGCCCCAGCTGCCGTCTTGCGCCTGGCTCTCGCGGAAGCGCTTCTCGACCTTGGCCATGCCCTTCTCGATCGGCACGCCATGACGATGCGACACCCACAGGCCGAGGATGGCGAATTGCGTGTTCGAATTATCGCCGCCGCCGAGGCGGAACATGCCGAGGTCGGCGCCCTTCTTGGGATCGTTCTTGGCGGGCTTGACCGGCTTCGGCTTGATCATGGCGTCGAGTTCCGCCTGCAATTCCTTGGGAATCGTCGGCGCGATCTTGGGCGACGTTTCGACCGGCTTAGGATCGGGGCCGCCCGGCGATTGGTACTCCTGGCGGACGACATTGAGGCGGTCGATCTCCTTGGCGGACGGCTTCGGGCAGTTGTAGCTCCAGCCGCCGCCGTCATTTTGGCCGCCCAGGAGACGCACGCCCATCGACTGGATGAGGGCCACGTCGGCCTTGTCGCCGAGACGGTCGAAGAACATGTTCAGCGTCTTCTGATCCCGACCGGGATGCGCCCACAGCAGCACCCCGCTGTCATGATCAACGACCACCGTCAAATACTTGTGACCGCGCTTATACGAGATCTCATCGATCCCGATCCGGCGCAGATTCGCTAAGCGATCCGTCCCGGCCTCAGCGTCAGCAACCACCCGCGTCACGATCGCGCCGACCGTGCGCCACGCGATCCGCAACAACTCACCAACCGCCGACTTCG
>JBBSES010000043.1:0-14536 GCA_038239465.1 Gemmatales bacterium | reverse complement strand
TTACTGACACATCCCCATTCAGCCTCCCCTCCCCTAAAAGGGAGGGGAGAATACCGTGTGCATTTGCCAATCGCGGGTTCAATTATGCCATCGCGTGCAGGTACGCCCGCTGCACGGTACGGCGCACGTCGGTCAGCACTTGCAAGAACCAGAACAAATCGGCGGCGGCGATCAGGTAAAAGACCACGGCCGACAGGATGGCAAGGCCGGTGCCGTCGCCGCCCACCGACGCCGAGGTCAGGTACATCAGCACCCACACGAACAGGTATGCCAGCGGCGATGCGCCCAGTCCAATCGCGCAGTAGAACACGCCCTGTTCCAGCCGACGATTCTCGAAGCAGCGAGCTACGCCGCGCAGGAAGAGCAAGAACAGGACGGCGCCGGCCAACAATAGGATGACGGCCGGCAGATACGCCAGCGACATCAACTCGACGCGCCCCGCCATCTTCAGGAATAGCACGCGCACGGCGAACGTCACCAGGCTGACGACGAGACAGCCGAACAGACAGGCCGTGGCGGCGATGGCCAAGGGCCGCAATCCCGACTCCTTGGGTACGAGGATGCACAGCCCGCTGCCGACCAACGCCACGATGGTTCCTAACACGCAGAGCGGCACCGCGAGGAGCAACACCAGTTCCTCGACCCTCGGCCCCGGATCGGCCATCACGAGAAAGCTCCGGCTGGCGATCAGGAGAAAAAACGCGGTCGTGAGGCTGCCCGGCATGATCGACAGTCCGCGGCGCACCTGGTGCCAGCCGCTGCCGAGACGGCTGGCGACGCCGTTGCGGACGCTCGACCAATCGTAGCCCACCCGCGGACGGCGCGGCTCCGGGGCGGTCGCGGGGGAATCGCTGTTCATCCAGGCCGGCACGTCGAAGACGACCGTTGGCGCGGCCGCCGCGTCGCCGCGCGCCGGGGGACTCTGGAACGTGGCGCCGCACAACGGACAGCGCATCATCTGGCCGGCGAATTCGTCGCTGACCGCGAGGGTCTTCTGGCACTGCGGACAGACGCATGTGAGGGGCATGGGTCCTTGTCGGGGCCGGGCCGGCGCGTCGCCGAAAGATTGGATTTACCAGATCATAGCTTATGACCTAGCCGGCCGCCGTCGCAAGGAAAAACCCCACTTCGATAGGAGCTTACCATTGTTGGCCGTCATTCCGTATCGCTGAGCAGGCCGCGAATGTAATCGCGGATGGCGGTCACGTCCACGCCGACCGCTAGCTCCACGTTCGGCGTGCCGCGCACGTGCGGCCGCGCGTCCACCACGCTCATGCCGCGCGTCAGTTCGCCGCGCGTTTCGACATCCACGGTCATCGGCTGCGTGGTCAGCACGCCGGGCAGGACCAAGGCCGCGATGCCCAGGACATCCTTGAGATGAAAGCCTTCGATGCCGTAGAGATTGGATGTGGCCCGGATACCGTGGGGCACGATTTGCCGTAGGAAGCGACACGTCGCCGACTCGGGCGAGGGCAACTCCAGCAGGTCCGTGGGCGAAAAGAGGATTTTGCGTGAGACGTCCAGCGGGATCAGCGTCAATGGCACGCCGCTGCGCAACACTTGCCGGGCGGCCAGCGGATCGCAGTAGAAATGGAACTCGGCGACGGCGCTGGCGTTGCCCGGTTCATGCCAGGCGCCGCCCATGCAGACGACGCGCCGGGCCAGGCGGGCGAACTCCGGCTCGCGGTCGATGGCACGCGCCAGCACGGTTAGCGGCCCGAGGCACACGACAGTGACTTCCTTGGGATCCTGGCGCAGGAGATCGGCGAGCAGCTTGTCGCTGGGGTGCGGGTGGTGTAACCTGGCGACGGGGAAATCGACGCCGCCCAGGCCGCCGGGGCCGTGTAGTTCCTGGCCATCGACATCGTATTCGACCGGCAACGCCGCGCCGAGCCGCGGCCAGCGCGGCGGGTCGAGTTGTTCGATCAAGACGTGGACATTCTTGGTGGCATGTTCGGCGTTGACATTGCCGGCCGTGGCGGCCAGACCGACCACTTCGATCCGCGGATCGAGCAAGGCGAGGGCCACCGCGAAAGCGCCGTCGATACCTGGGTCGGCGACGATGACTACGGGTTGTGCCATGAAAAAGTCCCTCTTAGAGCCGACTTGCCGACAGTTCCCGCAATCGATCCAACACGCGCACCACCCGGCCGTCGGCCACCGCGGCCGACGCCAGCGCTGCCCCAGCGATTAAACTTTCCACGCGCCCGGCCGCCAGCAACGCCGCCGCCGCGTTGGCGACCACGACGCGCCGGCGAGGGCCGTCCGTTCCGCCCAGAACTTCGCGGATGGCCGCCGCGCTTTCCGCGGCTCCGGAAGCCCGCAAATCATCCATCCGACATGGTTCGAGACCGAAATCGCGCGGCGTCCATTCGCGCGGCAGGACGCTGCCGTCCCGCACCTCGTTGACCAGCGTCGGCCCCGTGAGACTTACTTCGTCCAGTCCATCGCGGCCCCAGACCACGAAGGCCCGGCGCGTTCCCAGCCGCGCCAGCGCTCCCGCCAGGGGGTTTAGCAATTCTTGTCTACCGACCCCGATCAGCTGGTAGGGCGCGCCCGCCGGGTTCGCCAACGGTCCCAGCGAGTTCAACAACGTCCGCACGCCCAGACGCCGACGCAGGGTCGCCACATGCTTCATCGCCGGATGAAAGTGCGGCGCGAAGCAGAAGGCCATCCCCGTTTCGTTCAGGCAACGCAGCGACCAGGTGGCGTCCCCCTCGACGCGGACGCCCAACTCGGCCAAAACATCGGCGCTGCCGCAATGGCTCGATACCGCCCGGTTGCCGTGCTTGACCACGGGGACGCCCACCCCCGCGATTACCAGCGCCGCCGCCGTGCTAATGTTAAAGGTGCTGCAACCATCGCCGCCGGTCCCCGAGGTGTCGAGGACGCCGTCGCGGCCGGTGTCGAGGCGAAGCATGTGTTCTCGAAGCACTCGCGCCGCCGCGGCGATTTCCACGGCGCTTTCGCCCTTCATGCGTAGGCCAACCAGTAATGCTGCCGCTTCCGCTTCGGGATAGACGCCGCCCATCAAAGCGTTGACGAAGGCGCCCATCTGGCTTTCGTCCAGGTCGCGCCGTTCGGTGACGGCCCGCAGCCAGTCTTGCCAGGGGTGTGAAGCCACGAAGTCTCACCCATCGAGTGAGGGAGCGTTTTCGCCGCGCATCCCTGCAAGATAGCGAATGGGCGGCGAGGTTCCAAAAATTTCTCTTCCCTTGTGTACAGCCGTCTAATATACTTAGGTTCATTTGAATGCCCGTCGATGAGGTGAACAAAGTCCACCTCGCCACCCACCAACCGAGGAGCCTGTCATGGCGGCGGATTTCAGTCAGCTGACCGAACGGCAACGGGAGATTTACGAATTCATCCGCGAGAAGATCGAGAAGCGCGGCTACGGCCCGACCGTGCGCGAGATCGGCCTCGGCTTCGAGATCAAGTCGCCCAACGGCGTCATGTGCCACCTGAAAGCCCTGGAAAAGAAGGGGCTGATCACGCGCGAGGGCTTCGCGGCCCGCGCCATCACGCTGGTCGATCACAAGCTGCCGGGCGCCGGTGTGCCGTTCCTCGGCCGGGTCGCCGCCGGCAACCCGATCGAGGCGGTGGTCGATGACGATCGCCTGGAGTTCGGCGACATGTTCTGCGGCCCGGAACATTACGCTTTACAGGTGCGCGGCGAGTCGATGATCGACGACCACATCCAGGACGGCGACTTCGTGATCATCCGCAAGAAGGAGACGGCGGAAAACGGCGAGCGCGTGGTGGCCCGCATCGGCACGGAGGTGACGCTGAAGCGCTTCTTCCGGAAGAAGGACCAAGTGGTGCTGGAGCCGGCCAACAAGGACATGGAGCCGATCATCGTCGATCCGGCGGAGGACGCGCACATCCTCGGCGTTCTCGTCGGCGTGGTGAGGAAGTGTTGAGACGAGCGCCGTTCTGTTTACGTTTCGCGTCCCCCGCGCGCCTATCGGGTCGCGTCCAAGCGCGAGTTCGGCGAGGCCGGCCCCTATTTGGGAACACAGCCAATGACCATCACACTCGGCCCCGCGCTGGAAGCCGCCTTGCTCGAAGTCGCGCAGCGGCAAGGCGTAGCTCCGGAACTGTTGGCCCTGAAAGCATTGCAAGAAAAATTCATCGCTCCCTCCCCAGTTATCGAGCCACGGGATGAGTGGGAGCGGCGATTACTTGGACTGGCGAAAAACTGCGGGGTTTCCTTGTCGAATAAGGCATTGAGTCGGGAAGAAATCTACGAGTAATGGCCCTTCTGCTCGACACCAACGTACTTATGCGGCTTGCGAACGCGGCGGACGCGCACCGTGCCGAAGCCGCCTGCGCCGTGGTGGAACTACACCGGCGAGGTGAGGTGTTGCACATCACTCGGCAGGTCCTAATCGAGTTCCGCAACGTGGCTACCCGACCGCCGACAGCGAACGGATTAGGGCTGTCGATTGTGGACGCGGAGGCGCAAGCAGCAGGGTTCGAGGCCACCTTCCCACTCCTGCCAGAAACCCCGGACATTTTCGCGGCGTGGAAGGCCCTCGTGGGCGGCTTGGGAGTGGTCGGTAAGCAAGTGCATGATGCCAGGCTGGTAGCAGTGTGTCATACCTATAGCGTGTCGCATCTGTTGACGTTTAACATGTCGCACTTCACAAGAATGGCAGGCTTCGGCCCGGGCATTGTTGTGGTCGATCCGGCGAATGTATGAAGTAACCCCGCTCGCCGCTCCTCACCCCGCCCGCCGCCGCTGCCGTTCTTCAGCCTCCTGCCCAGCGGCCGGCCCTATCAAATGGCCCGTCCTCACCAGTCGCCGCAGTGGCGCGCTCTCTAACAGCGCCACATTCGTCGCCTCGTTGAGCGCCGCCGCCTCCCCCGGAACGACCGTCAAAGGCGGATGCTCGGTCCAGTGCATCAGGTGGCGCAACGCCCCTTCCATGCGCACCGGGGACCAGTCGCCGACCACGTCCATGCCGACGAGGTTTTCCTTGGCGGCGTTGCCGAAGGCTTCCAGTACCTGGCTCACCTCGGACCAGTGCAGATGGCCCGAGTCCCAGTTGACGATGGCGTCGGCCGTGGTCATCACGTCCTTGTCGAGCGAGATGTACAGTGGCCGGCTCGCCAGTTCCTCTCGATACGGATGCAGCAATTCCTCGATGCGTTCGGCATGCATTTCCCGGTCGGGCTGGAAGCGGAGCGGAGCGTTGGCGATCCGGTGCCACGGCCAGCGCTCATAGCGGCGGATCGACGGGAATACCGTGATGCGGTCTTTCCGCAGCAGGCGGCGCGGGGCCAGCCAACGGTAATAGTTGTCGAAATCGACGTCGCCGCCGACGTGGAAGACGTGCCTGACCGTGGGCAGGCGAGCGGCGTGATGCAGCCAGGTGCCGCAGTGCATGACCGGGATGCCTGCCATCCAGTCAGGATGGTTGTCGATGACCAGGAGGTTGCAAGGCACCGTCAGGCGGCGCAGCAAAGCCAGGCTGACGTGATGGAAGTCGCCGGAACCGATGAAGGTCAACTGCGGCCGCTCGTCGGTCGGGCCGCCCAACATCCGGTTAAGGTCTTGCTCGAAGCCTCGAAAGCGCGAAAAGGCACACGTCATGCGCAGTCGCGGCCCCCAGTCGCGGACGGGGAAGATGGCCGGTCGGCAGCGGTCGAGCAAGCGGGGCTGGGCGACGATGCCGCCGTCGAGGTCGAGAATGCGGACGTCCATGCCCCGAGTTCTCCTTGGCTTCTCCCGGCGGGGATAACTCCCGCCGCTCGTTCGCGGGAAGGCGATTTTAGCTCGGCGGCTGGATGGAGCAAGACGAACTCGACGGGATAAGCTCGCATACCCTCTCCAATCTTCCCGCCTTGCCGCGATGGGTGTCCGCGCCAATCTGGCCGCGACTTTTTGAGGCCAAGAGCCGATAAAGCAGGAGGCGCAGGCGGGGCGAAGGTCTCTCCATCGCGCGTCGATGCCCTGGGCAGGAGGCCCCGTCGCATGGCCGAATGGTCCCTGGATCGTCCACGCACCCTGGCTCTGCTGGGCCTGGCCACCGTTTGCTGGGCGTTCAGCTTCGGTGCCGAAGCGCCGACCGCCTCGCTCTGGCTGCAAGAAGCCGGCTATAGCCCAACGATCATCGGCCTGAATACCGCGGTTTACTACCTGGGTATCGCCGTGACCGCCGGCTTCGTCCCCATTCTCATGCGCCGTTGGGGTCGCGCCTGCATGGTCGTCGGCATGGTGGCCTCCGGGGCGACGGTGGCCATCTTCCCGTGGTGCAACAGCCTCACTGCCTATTTCGCGGCCCGCGCCCTCAATGGCGCCGCGGCGGCGCTGAGCCTCGTCCCCCTGGAAACGATCCTCGGCGAACATTCGCGGCCGGAGAAGCGGGCGCGGAACTTCGCCTTCTACATCTTTTGCGTCGGTCTAGGCCTCGCGGTTGGCACCTCGGCGGGATTGCAGATTTACCTGCTGGCGCCGCGCCTGGCCTTTATCGTGGGCGGCGCGGTCGCGGCCGCGGCCGGATTGCTCTTTCTGTGGTGGCTGCCGCCCGCGAACCCGATCGTGGAAGAGTTCACCGCCGTCCCGGTCAACTTCAGCCGCAACGTCCTCAGCTTCGGCAGTTCCTGGAGCCAGGGATTTTTGGAAGGCGGCATGATCGGCCTGCTTCCCGTCTATTTGCTCGGCATCGGCTACAGCGAAGCCGACACTGGCTGGCTCATCAGCGGCATTATCCTGGGCGTCATCGCCTCCTTGCTGCCGCTGGCCTGGCTCGCCGACCGCATGGGCAATACGCGCGTGCTGCTCGCTTGCTACGCGGTCGCGGCCCTGGGCCTGGCCTGTCTGCCCTTTTGCCTGAGCGCCGTGCCGTTGACGTTCTGGATGCTTCTCGTCGCCATTTGCAGCGGTGCCTTCTACCCCCTGGGCCTGGCTTTGCTCAACGAAGGCGTGCCCGTCAGCGGCCTGGCGCGCGCCAATTCCTGGTTCCTGGCCATCAACTGCGTCGGCAGTCTGGTGGGGCCGGCGATGACCGGCTGCATGATGGATTGGCTGGGGGCCGGCGCTTTGTTCGTCGTCGGCCAGATCGGCATTAGCGGCGTGGTCGTCCTGTGGGCGATCACCCGCTTTTTGGGACGGCGCGAGAAGCGCGGGCAGGTGGCGACTGTCGAGGTGGCGGCGCCGGGGCGGAAAGCGGCTTGAGTGGGGGGAGCGGGGGACGCGAAACGTAAACAATCAAGCGCTGACTTCGTGCTTCACTTTCGCGCCTTGCCCCATCCAGCGATTGAGGAAATCAATGACCCGCTCCTGGTAGGGCTGCCCGCCGACTTCGAGCATGTCGGTGTGGCGCACGCGCGGCGCCAACCAGAGTTCGCCCGGCCCCTGGCAGCGCTGCAGCAGTCGTTCGGCGTCGGCCGGCGGCGCGTGGGCGTCGTCCGCGCCGGTGACTAGAAACACTGGCGCCGGCGCCAGCTGGCCCATGTAGTCCACCGGGGCCAGCTGCTGCATTCGCACGCCGAGGCGCCGTTCCGTCACCCAGACCGTGCCGCGGCTGAGCCGGCGAAACCAGGGCGGGAAGCGCGTGCCGATGCGGCTAATGAAGGCGTTGGCGACGTCGTAGTAGACGCTTTCCAGGATGACGGCGTCGAGTTGCCGCGTCCAATCGCTGGCGTAGCACAGGGCGGCGGCGCCCATCGAGATGCCGTGGGCGCCGTGCGGTCCCGTGGGCCAGCGCTCGCGCATTTGCGTCAAGACGGCGGCCACGTCGCGGCTTTCGTAGAAGCCGAAGCTGGTGCGTCGGCCGGAGCTTTCGCCGTGTGCCCGGTGATCGAACGCCACACAGCGATAGCCCGCATCGACGAGAAAGGCGAGGCGGCCGAGCGTCTGCGTTCGGTTGTTGCGCAGGCCGTGGAACAGGGCCACCGTGCCGCGCGGCCGCGGCGGCGTCACCGCCCAGCCCACGAGCCGGACGCCGTCGGCGGTGCGGCATTCGAGCGGCTCCCACTCCCAACCGAGGTCGGCCGGCGTGGTGCGCGGCCGGCCGCGCGAGGGGCGCGTCAGATAGCGCGACACCGTGTAGGCCGCCGCCAGGTAGCCGACCCCGGAGGCCACCGCCAGGTTGGTCAGCACCTCGGGTAGCCAGGAAGGATCCTTGGTCGCATTTGGCATGGTCCAGGCCACCCCGCTCGGAGAAAGACGTGCGCGATTCGGTCTCCTGTCATCGTCTACATCGCCGGCAAAGTTGACCCCATTCCGCGCGCCTGCCCGCGCTACCGGCTATACCAGGCAATCAGCTTTGGCAATTCGACCCTTCGGGACAGGATGCCGAGCGTGAAGCGCATGCGGCCGGCGCCGAGCAGGGGGCTGTAGCCGAAGGGATGGTCGACAACCTGCAGAGCCTCGGCGATCCGCGCGGGCGCGCCGTCCCGCGCCGCCCGAGTTAACCAAAGCACGGCCGGCAGCGTCAAGGCCAGCGCGTCCAGCCCGTCCCACAAAGACCGGCCAAAATGGACCGGCCCGCAATACTGCAGCGCGTTTAATTTGACGACGTAATAGCGCTCGAGTACCTCGTCGAACGCCGCCGGCACGGAACCCTTCGGCGCCTCCAACTCCTCGAACGTCGTCTCGGGAATGAGGGCGTGCAGGCGCGGCACGGCTCCCCGGCCGCGCGCGAAGGCCAGCGCGGCGCGGAAGAGCGACCAGCGGCCCGTGATAGCCGGCCCGCGGTCGCGGCCGTGGTCCTTGCGCACGTGCGCCGCTAACGCCAGGCGAAACAGGATTCGTCCTACCCCGCTCGGCGGCGAGACCGACCCCGGATCGACGGGAACCTCGGCGTCCAGCCCCCCCCGGACCACCTTCAGGAACTCGACCAGGCGCGAACCCGTCACCTGATCGAATTTCGCCTGTCGGCAGAGTGCCGCCAGCGCCAGGCATTTTCGCCAACGACGTTCGATCCGATCGCTTCGGTCGAGCATGATGTCGAGCAAAACGCGATTGAAGGCGAGCAAGTCGGGCCAGGCCACGCATTGGCTACCCTGCAACGGCGGCGCGTTTAATGGATTGGGCAAGGGCTCCCGCGCTTCTTGATCCGCGGCATAGTGGCGCAAGTCGCCGAGGTGTTCCTTCAATTCCTTGCCTTCGTTGGCCGCCGCCGCCGGACAGCTGTAGCGCAGGCCGACACGCCAGTGATCGTCCACCGGAACGAGGACGAAAGGATACAACCGACAGGCCAACGGCTTGGCCTCCGCTCCGAAGCGCGCGTGAATGCCGCAGCGGCCTTGCGCGGTCAGGAAAACGCAGCCGCCATCGTCCCGATGATTGAGGCGCCAACGGCCGCGCGCGCGGACCAAGGGCGGCAGCCCGGCCAACTCGTCCGGCTTCCACCCCTGGCCGACGATGCGTTCGCGCTCGCCATCGTCCAAGTAAATGCGGTACTCGTGGCAACAGTTGCCGCAGCCCTGGCAGTCCCAGTTTTGCAGCAACGGCAGATGGCGAACGGGAAGCGTCATAGTGCAATTATACCCACGCGGAAGAACCGCGTGCCCTTTGCTCTTGAACCATCGCACGTCGATTTGTGACGATATATATGGATATTATGCGAATGAAGACGCCCGACCCCGCTTTGATCACGAAACCATGAACGACTCCGGTAACTCGATCACTCCCGCCGACCGCGCCGCTCTCGCGGCGCTGGACGCCAGGATCAACGCGCTGCTGCCGCCGCGATATCAGCACTGCTACGACGGCGTGCGGCCGACCTCGATGGGCACGGCGGGGCTGGCGTTCGGCGCCGATGGCCGCGTCGCCTGGGACCAAATCTGGACGAGCTTCTGCGACCTGGCTCTCGCCGGTGGACCGCCGCACCGGGGTACGCTGCTCGCACCGGCGAGCGCCGAAGCCATCGCGGAGGAACCGCAAGCCTACCAGGAGGTGGTGCAGGAGATTGGCCGCGGCATCTGGATGGCGACGGGGCTACCCGTGTTGCCGCGCGTCGCCCCTGGCTGGGTTGGCGTCTGCTGTCCGAATGAGGCGATGGCCGCCTGGCTGCGGCGCGCGATCGTCGTGGAAAACGTGCTGGCGCGGCGCGCGGGGAACGTTCTTCACCTTCCGGCGGGTCCGGGTTTTCGGCTGGCCAAGGAGATCAAGAACGTCGTCACCGCGGCGGCCAAGACGTGCCACTACTGGTCGTATCACATGCCCGACGCCGGCCGGACGATGGTACTGTCGGCCGATCTATTTGAACCGCCGACGGCCGCCGAGATCGCGGCGGCGCCCGGGGAATATCAGGCCACTATCGCGGGGGTGAGCAACGCGATTCAAGATGCCACTGGCTTGCCCGCGGTCCTCAGCGAGTGCGCCGGTTGGGTCGGGGTCGCCTGTCGGTCGCCCGCGATGTCGGTCTGGCTCATGCGCGCCCTCATCGTGAACGACGTTCTGGTGCGCCGCGAAGGCAACGTGTTGTACCTGCCCGCTCACCCGGAACTCGTCGCCCGCCAGCGCTTGGCAGAACTGGTCGAGCGCTTCGCCGAGGCCTTTCGCCTGTGGGTAGTGCAGAATGAGGCGGCGAGCGGCGCTTGACTGTGGCCCTCGTTTCCAGGCTCCTGCCTGGGAATGCCTTCCCCGAGGCTCCGCCTCGTCGGCGCGTTTTAAGATGTGCGGCACGTCTCAAGCGCTTCGACGAGGCGGAGCCTCGGGGAAGTGAGTTCCCAGGCAGGAGCCTGGGAACCAGAGGGAGTGTTTACCGAAGCATAATGACATTCGATTTGCCATCCGGCGGCGGCGTGTACGGCAGCGACAAATCCCAAACCAGGGCCGTGGCGTCGCCGCTGCCGGTGACGAGCGTCTTGCCGTCCTTGCCGAAGACCAGCGAGGTGATGGCGCTATCGCCGGCGTGGCGTCCGCCGCGTTCCTTGGCGGTGGCCACGTCCCACAGACGAATCGTGTGATCGGTGCCGGCGGTGGCTAGCGTCTTGCTGTCGGGAGCGAAGGCGACGCAGGGCACGGCGCTCTGCGAGGCTTCCGCGTGGTTCGGATGGGCCAGCAAATGCAGCCGTTCCTCGCCGCTGGTCGCGTCCCAGAGGCAGACCTTGCCGTCCTTGCTCGACCCGGCCAATAGTTTGCCGTCAGGCGAGTAGGCCACCGATTTGACCTTGTCCTTCAAGCCGGCCAGCTTGTGAAGCTCCTTGCCGGTGTTCGCGTCCCAGACGAGGACGAAGTACCCTTCCTTGCGGCTCATGGTGATGCCCTGAATGTCGATCTCGCCGTCGAACTCGATCTCCTTGCCGTTGATGTTGATCTTGGTCCCCTTCTTGGGCAAGAAGCTGCTGTCGTTCCAAGCGCCGCCGCACGCCAGCGATTTGCTATCGGGCGAAAAGGCCAGCGACAGGCTCTCGGCGCCGGCCTTGTTGTCGATAATCTGGATATCCTTACCGGCGGCCAGGTCCCAAACATAAACGGTCGCTTGCGCGTCGCCGGAGGCGAGCAGTTTGCCGTCGGGCGAGGCGGCGAGACTGTTGATGGCGTGCTTGTGGCCCTTCAACTCGCCGGTGGATTTGCCGGTCTCGATTTCGATGAGATGCACCAGCTTGTCGTTGCCGCCGACGGCGAGGGTCTTGCCGTCGGTCAGGAAAGCAAGGGCGGTCGCGCCTCCCTTGACCTCGATGGCGCGCACCTGCTTGCCGGTCGCCGGTTCCCAGAGGCGAACGCCGTCGCGGCCGGCGGTTGCCGCCAGCTTGCCGTCGGCGGTTAGCGCTACCGCCGCGACGCCGTTGCGCGGGGCATCGACGTCGAGGCCGAGTTCCTTGCCGGTGGCGGCGTCCCAGGTGCGAATAATCGGATGCAGCCCGGCCGAGATCAGCGTCTTGCCGTCTTTGGCGAAGGCGACGCGCGACGGCCAGTATTGCTTGACGGGACAGACTTCCTTGCCGGTGGCCGAGTCGTAGATGTGAACCACGTCTTCATGGAACACGGCCGCCAGTTTGCCGCTGTTGGTCGGATCGAAGGTCACGTAGATGGGCGGCTCCTTCTTGAACATCTCGCAGCGGCGCAGTTCCTTGCCGTCGGCGTCCCAGACGCGAATGCTGTACTCGTCCTTGCCCTCGTCGACGCCGCAGGAAGCGAGGAGCTTGCCGTCGGGCGAATAGGCGACGCTGATGCCGACGTTGTGGGCGTCGATCCGCTTCTTCTCGGCGCCGGTCGCCAGGTCGTAAGCGACAATGGCTTTGCGTGCTGTCACGACCACGGTCTTGTTGTCCGGCGAGATGGCCAGGGCGCTATCGTATTCCTTGAAGCGCCAGGGGTTGATGTTAGTTAGGCCGACGAACTTGTGCAGCAGCGTGCCGGTGGTCGGATCCCAGAGTTTGGCGCTACCGTCGAGGGCGCCGCGCGAGGCCAGCACCTTGCCGTCGCGCGAGAAGACCACCGAGCCGACCATCGCCTTGTGGGCGTCGATCTTGCGGATTTCCTTGCCGGTCTCCACGTCCCAGAGGCGGACGCAGTCGTCCCAGCCGCCGGAGGCGAGGGTCTTGCCGTCGGGCGAAAAGGCGACGGTGTTGACGCCGCCCTCGCCGGTGTGGGCGACCAGAGCGCCGAAGGGATTCTTCGGATCATCGGCCGGCTTGAAGGAGCGCGGCGCGTGGCCGGCCAGGCGGCGGATTTCCTGGCCGGTGACGGCGTCGAGCAGGCGAATCTTGTTGTCGTTGCCGCCGGCCGCGAGCAGCTTGCCGTCGGGCGAATAGGCGATGGCCGACGCGCCATAGCGAAAGCGCAGGGTGCCGAGGCGGGCCGCGGCGCCGGAGGGCAAGGCGTCGCCGTGCAGGTCCATGCGGACCTTGGCGTCGTCCTTCTTGGCGTCGGGCACCGCGGGATTGGCCGAGTGCAGGTATCCGGTACCGGCGACCATCAGGCAGGCGGCGAACGCCCCCAGGCCGACGGCGGATGCGGCGCGGCGTCCGAGCAGGGACGCTTGACCGCGGGGGTGACAGCGAAGCATGGTGATCCTCCGAAAAATTTCCGGCCGCCGCCGCAGGAACGCGGGCGCCAGGGAGCCGACTCCCCGGTCGAGTTCCAGCGCCAGGCGGGCCAGGCAGGACAGGTAAGCGTGCGCGTCGGGTTGATCGGTCATCGCGGCGGCGTCGGCGGCGTACTCTTGCTCCAGGCGGAGGCGCGTGGCCAGCCAGCGCACCAGCGGATGAAACCAGTGGACGCAAACGGCGAGTTCGGCCAGGAGGCCGGCGAGGTAATCGCGGCGGCGAATGTGGGCCAGTTCGTGGGCCAAAATCATGGCCCGCTGATCGACAGACCAGGCATGGCATGACGAGGGCAAGAGGATGATCGAACGGAACAAACCGAGGGTGAGCGGCGAGCCGATGGCGGAACTGACGCGCAGTTGCACGCCGCGCGGTTGCAGGGAAGCCAGCCAACTCGGTTCCGTCAGAGGCACGGCGCGGGCACACAGCCGATAGAGGACGATGAGGCCCAGCAGCGAGCGGAGCGAGCCAACCGTGACGCCGGCCAGCCACAGTAGGATTAACAATTGCGCCACGGTCCGCGGAGGAGCGGCCGACACTGCTGGCTCGAAGACGGTGGGAACCTCGACCGATGCCGCCGGTTCTTCAATGCGTGCGGCGGGCGCCGGCTCCGTAGCGCGGGCTTCCTCGAAAGTAGGCGCTTCCGCCGCCGCGGGCGCGTTACCCCAGTCGATGACGACCGGCAGCGGCGCCCCCAGAGCCACGGGCGGTAACGGCGGTTCCGGCACCGGCAACCAGACCGGCATCAGCCCGCCGAGGAACGGCACGATCAAGACACCGATCAAGGCCGCCAGAAGGACCGCCGACCGCGCCGCCGGACTGCCGCGCCGGGCCAGCAGCCAGCAGGCCCACCCCAGCAAGGCCGCCGCCGTGACCTGAAACAACGCCGCGCCGAGCCAGGGATAGTCGCCGAAGATCGCTTGCCAGGGCCTCATGACTGTCCCTCCCCGTGTGTGCGCTTGCTCCGCTTCGTCTCGTCCTTTTCCTCTTGCAGCAAGGCCTTCAAGGCGGCGCGATCCTCGGCGGAAAGCTTCTCGCTTCGCAGTAGGCCGATCAGGAAACTCGCCGAGCGGCCGAGGCCGACCCGCGCCAGAAAATCGTCGAGCAAGCTCTTGGTCGCCTGCTCCTTGCTGCGCGTCGGCACGTAGGAATAGCGGCCGTGGCGTCCCTCCTGGGTGAGATATCCCTTGGCCACGAGGAGATTGAGCTGCGTCGCCACGGTGGACGCCGCTACGCCGTCGCCGTTCTCGTTCAAGGCGTCCTGCACGTCGCCGAGACGGGCGGCGCCGCGTTCCCAGATGACCTGCATGATTTCCAGTTCGCGCTCAGTCAGATTTTTCGAGGGCCGTCGTGCCATGAGTCCGTCATCCTCGGCGTGTCGTTGGCGCGTCTCGGCAACCAAGACGAGCGGAGGAGCGCGGGCCAACCGGGAATTCGCTAGTTTTCTACGAAAATAGAAATGAGGGCGGTGCGTCGCTCCGATCGAGACCCGGCCTCAAGGCCGGGCCTAATACCGCTGACGCGGGAAGCC
>JBBSES010000042.1:0-14635 GCA_038239465.1 Gemmatales bacterium | reverse complement strand
GCCCCTCCAGCGCGGGCAAACCGAGTGCCTCCGCCAGCGCGCGGCGGTCGAAGGAGACCTTCATGTCACGTGGCTCGTCGGCCTTTTGGATTTCCGCGTCGCCGCCTTGCAGCTTCCTCTCCACCTCTTGGACCCGGCGGTCATAAAACTCGTTCAGCTGCTTCTCGACCGGCCTTGCGATAAATTCGAGAACCGGAGCGCCGACGAAGAAGCTGAGGCACAGGGCGATGCCGAAGCCGACGATGGCCCGCCACATGTGCGTTCTTAACACCTCGATATGGTCCCAGAAGGACATCTTGGTGTGTTCGAAGAGGTCGTCCGAGAAGTCCTGGTCGCCGTTACTCATGGTCGCGGTTCCCGTCGCGTGCCGTGGAAACACCCGAGCGCGTCGGTGATGCCGAGCGCTCCCGTGGCCGGGCCGAGGGTGAATGGGAAGAGCCGCATGGTGGGAAAAGCGGACCCGTGGACGCACCCCTGACCGCGGCGTTGATCGAGCGGTCCGAATCGTGATGGGGTTTCTGGGCCACGCTGTCCGTGAACGACAGGGAGCGGAAACCGGCAGTGGGGGAAGTGATTCCTCCTCAATCGATAATAACCGAACGTCCCGCGACGAAGCAACGATTTTTTACACGTCACCGCGAGGCCAGCGTCCAGGCGAGAATCACCAGCAAAATGAGCACGCCGCCGATGCCGTAGAACCAGCCGACATGGATGCCGGTGCGTTCGATGGGTGGCGAATGCTCGTGGTGGTGCGGGTTGTGGTGGTGCGGGTGATGTTGTTCGTGGTGCTGCTTCTCTTTATCTTCTTCGCTCATCGTCGGCTCCGGGCGAGGTTTGGCGGCGCTAAATGGAAGTAACCTGGCGAGCGGGGGGCTAACGCCCCCCGCTCGCCAAGAATATGCTTATTTTCATACGCTTCGGGCGAACGCAGGTCATGGAAACTGCTCCGTAAAAACCCGGCGATGGGCCTGCGCGCTCACCATTTTTCGTGCGCTTTGGGCAAAGGACAGTTCATGGCATCTGCTCCCACATCCTTCCGCCCCATCTCATTGGCCAGCTGACTCGCGGCCGCCATGCCCAAAACCCAGGCGTAAGCGTTCGCGCCGTTGAACGCATCCTGGCCCCGGTTGGCCAGGTGGTCGAGGTACGTTTGGACTTCCAGGCGCAGGGCCGTCAGGTCGAGGCGGGCGGTGTCGTTGAGCAGGTCTTCTTGCAGCGGTCCCTGGCGCAGCGCGGCGGTTTCTTCCGCCTCGGACAGAGGAGGCACGGCCGGCCGCTCGGTCGCCGCGGGGGCCACGACCGCCGGCGTCTCGTCGCTGCGTTGGCCGCCGCGATGCAGCAATGCCAGCACCGACGCTAGCGGCATCGTGTCGTCGGTGCCATGAAACGGAAGCGCGGGTGGTTGGAAGAGCGAGCCTTCCTCTTTGCCCGGCGCTTTCGGCGCGGACGGAGCGAACGGGGCCAGCACGCCCTTCCCTTCCAGGGGCAACGGTTCGGCGAACAGCGGCGCCGGGTCCGTCCCGTGCGGCAGATCGCGGCCCATCACTTCGGGCAGGCGGAAGAGTTGCCCCTCGGTGCCGCTGTTGCGCGGCCCGTCCTCGAAGGTGATCCGCGTCGTCGCCTGGCCGAACGGGTTGCCGTTGGCCGTCCGCGCGTTCAGGAGGACCGCGTCGGTGACGGCGCGGGCGTTGAGGCTCGCCGTCAGGTCGTTGGCCTGCGTGGTCGAAGTCGTGTTCGTGTCGATGACCGCCTCGATCCGCTCCGTTTGCCGCGTGCCGCTCTCGGAAAAGAGAAGGATGGCCGTGTTCGTGGCTTGCGTGCCGCTCGCGCCGTTGCCGTTCGTCGTACCGTTGTTGGCTGCTTGTCCGGCATTCGTGCTCGTGATCGACAGCGTGCCGTTGGCGTTGAAGGTAAGCGTGAACTCGACGCCGGCCTGGTTGGCGATTTGCAGCTGAACCGATGCGACGGTCGCGGGCGCGGCGGCCACCGTTGCCGTGGTGGACGCGGGGCTAACGGCTGGCACCGCGGCGGTGAGCACGCTGCTCGCCAGTAGGCACCGATCTTCCAACTGCTCGAAGCTCAGTAGCTTCCGCCGGGACGTCCGTCGTGCTGTCGTTGCCGAACGCATGGGTGTCTCCTCGCCACGAGAAAGAGTGGGAACGGACGAGCCACTGTCTCTTTTGTAATCGATGCCGCCGCCTGGGGGCAAATGAAGAATTGCTTTCTGGCGTCAAATCACTCCCGTGCCGCGCAAGCCAAACGCGCGGACGACGAGCAATACGGCGACCGCCGCCGCGATCATGAGCAAGGAAACCGCCACGGCCGCTTCGAGGTTACCGACGCTCAGTTCCAGGAACACCGTGGTCGAGAGGACTTCGGTGCGCATGCGCGTGGCGCCGGCGAAGACGAGGATCGGCCCGAACTCACCCAGCGCCCGCGCCCATGCCAGGGTGCCAGCAGTCAGCACGCCGCGCCGCGCTTGCGGCAATACGACGAGCCAAAACGCCTGGCCGCGCGTGCAGCCCAGCGTCAGCGCCACCTGCTCCGTGCGCGGCGATATCTGGTCGAACGTCACCCGCAGCGTCCGCACCGCGAAGGCACAGGCTACCGATAGCTGCGCCAAAATGACGCTTGGAATGGCGTAGGTAATGGAAACGTAGCGCTCGATCCATCGGCCCGGCGGCGTCTGAAAGAGGATCAACAGACTCAGGCCGACTACCAACGGCGGCAGCACGATGGGGATGTCGAGGACGGCGTCGAGCAATCCCTTGCCGGGAAATTCGTAGCGCGACAGCAGGTAGCCGAGCGGCACCGCGATCCACAGGGAGAGGATCGCCGTGACGGTACACGACACCAGGCTCAGCTGGATGGCGTACTGAATTTGCCGATTAGCTAGTGCGTTGAGCAAGTGATTGGGCGTCGTGTAGAACAGGTCGGCCGCGAGCATGGCGAGGATGAGGACCACGTAAACGCCGCCGAGCATTGCCAGCGCCACGAGGAAGGGCACGTCCGAGTCGATCGGTTTTTCTCCCTCCGCGCTCACTTCGTCCCCTGCCAGTGGAAGCCGTTGGCCTCGAAGCGCTCGCGCGAGGAAGTCGAACGCAGCGCGTCCATCAAGCGCCGCGTCAGCTGGGGATAATTCGACGCCTTGCTGGCGGCCATCGGCTGCACGGCCACCGCACAGGGAATGTCGATGGGGATCGCTTCCAGCTGGTCGCCGGCCGCCGCCGCGTTGCTGACGTAGGCGATGACGGCGTCGAGCGAGCCGACCCGCAGCTGATTGACGAGCATGTCGCCCGCGGGCGATTGCACGGCGACGTTAGCCATGATCGGATCGTGCAGGTCGGTCTGTTTGAGCGTCTCCTGCGTCAACACGCCCAGGGCGCATTGCTTTTCGTGGCCGACGCCGATCTTCAAACCCTTCTTGCCGAGATCGCGGAGCGTCTGAATTTTGTGCGGATTGCCGCGCGGCACCAGGATGACCAGTTGATTGGTGGACACGTCAACGCCGTCGAGAAAGAGGTCTTTGACCATTGTCAGGAATTGCTTGTCGCAGGCGAAATAGACATCGGGCCGGTGGCCCGCTTTCATGTTGCCGACGAGGATGCCGCAGCCATTGTAGACGCGCTCGACGACGACGCCTTCGCGTTCCTGAAAGGAATCGATGGTGTCGTCGATGGCCGGCCGAAGCATGGCGCCGGCCGCCAGACGCAAGCGTGGCGTGAGCGCCCAGGCGTCTCCCTCGACCGGGGCATAACCCTCGCGCTCGAACAGCAGCAAGCCGCGATCGCGCGCCGCCAGGTAGCGCGCGAAGCGCAGCGCCGCCGTCGGCTGTTTGCTCTGGTTCAGCACGGCAACCGCGACGTGGGCCGTCTGGCCGTCGAGTTGCGGCAGCGGCACGGCTTCCAGTTCGGGGTATTGGCGCACGGTGGCGTCCCAAACGAACCCGGCGTCGATGCTGCCGACCTTGAGCGCGTTGGCGACGGCGTTGACCGTTTCCTTGGAGACGGTCAGCTGGGCGCGCGCGGCCGACCAATCGCCGCTCTTTTGCAACGCCGCCCGCGTCAACTTGCCGACGGCCGCCGCGTCGGGGTCGGCCATGCCCAATCGCGCGCCTTTCTTGCCGAGATCGGCGAGAGAATGGATGCCGAGCGGATTGCCCTTCCTCACCGCCAGCACGGGAACCATGTGGGCCAGGGGCAAACTCTCGGCCACCAGCCCCTTGTCGCGGCCGATGCGGATGTAGCCGTCGTCGCCGGGCAGGAACAGGTCGCCGCGCTGGCTCACTTCCAGGTTGGTGAGCAGCGTCTGCGAGCCGCCGTATTGCAGCTGCACGGGGATGCCGGTCTCCTTCTCGTATTCGCGCGCGATGGCCTCCATCGGCGCTTGCAGCCCGGCGGCGCAGTAGACCAGCAGCGGTTCCGATGGCTTCGCGCTGGCAAACCAGGCGGGATCCCAGGCTAGCCATGCGACCAGGCCGGCCAGCACTATGGCGGAGGCAACGGCGGCCAGCCACATGCCGGCGACAGGACCGCTGCGCGACGAATGCGTTCTCATGGTGCGGCTCAAACGTAAGCGGTGGGATTCAGCAGGGCATCCAGCGTATTCAGCAAATCGCGGAAGGCGCCGTCGTCCAGCACCGGCGTCGCTCCCTCCGTGGGCAGTTCGCTCTCCAGTTCCACCCAGCTGCGGCAGCCGGCGTAGTGGGCCGTCTCGGGAATCTCGATCGGCGTCGGCACCCGGTAGACGCGCGCCGGCAAGACCGTCAACCCCGGATGGCGATAGGCGAAGCGCGCTTGCACCGTTTCCTCCGACCAGACGTGCAGATGATTGAGCAGCAAAACGAACATCAGGTCGCGCACCTGATAAATGCCCGGCGCCTCGACGAAGTGCGACAGGCGGACGATGCCTGGCCGCGGGCGCTCCGCGTCGGCTTGGCGCAAGGAGGGAGCTTCCTCTGGTTTGATCCCCGTTTGCTGTTGATGAACGTAGGTAGGGTAGAGCCAAAAGCGCGTATGCTCCACCTGGAAATGGTCGCCTTTCTCGGCGACGCCACCCTTTCGCAAGATGAGCGCTTGTCGGCCGCGCGCCAATGCGTCGCAGACGACGGCCCATTCCTTGAATGCGTATTTCAACATAGGTTCATTCGCCTTTGGGTTCGCGGCCCATCAGGTCGGTGACGGCGGCGCGCGGGTCTTTATCTTCGTACAGAACGCGAAACACCTCGTCGGTGATCGGCATGTCGATGCCCAGCAAGGCGGCCTGTTCGTGGACGCTGCGCGCCGTGGCCACCCCCTCGGCGACCATTTTCATGTCGGCGAGGATGGCGCTCAATTTCTCGCCGCGTCCCAGGCGTTCGCCGACGCGGCGGTTGCGGCCGTGGCTGCTGACGCATGTGGTAATCATATCGCCAACGCCGGCCAAGCCGAAGAAGGTCTCGCGGTTGGCCCCCAACGCCACGCCGAAGCGGGCCATTTCCGCCATGCCGCGCGTCAATAGCGCCGCCTTGGTATTGTCGCCGAAGCGCAAACCGTCGCTGATGCCGGCCGCGATGCCGATGACGTTCTTCAACGCGCCGCCGAGTTCGACGCCGACCACGTCGCGGTTGGTGTAGACGCGAAAACGCTCGTCGCTAAACCACTGCTGCACGCTTCGGGATAGGTCGGTGTTAGCGCTGGCGACGACGACCGATGTGGGCAGACCCCGGCTGACTTCCTCGGCGTGGCTTGGGCCGCTCAGGGCGGCGACGCGGTCGGTGGCGAGGATCTCGCGGAGGATTTCCGTCGGCCGCTGGAAGGTGCGGTTTTCCACCCCTTTGGCGAGGCTCACTATCGGCCGATCTTTTCCCAGCACAGGGGCGAGGGGGGCCAACGTTGCGCGGAGATAAACCGTCGGCACCGCGGCGATGAACAGGTCCGCGTCGATAGCATCGGCGGCGTTTTCGGTCAGTTCGATGTTTGGCGGAAGGGACACGCCAGGTAAGTAGTGGACATTCTCGCGGCGTTCGCGCAACAGTCGGGCGTTTTCGGGGCGGGCGCTCCAGAGGACGACGCGATGGCGCCGTGCCAGATGCAAGGCGATGGCGGTGCCCCAGGCGCCGTCGCCGAGGACGGCAAAACAGGTCGTCATGCGTTAATGCCCCGCCCCTCAAGGCCACGGATAAATTATCGCGCTCGATGGCCGTGGAAGCAATGCTTCCGGCGCAATCCCGGATCGAGCCAAGTTGTAGGGTGGGCCTCGCTATCGCTCGACCCACCCTACATGAGCGTAATTCGGCTCATTCCCGGATTGAGCCAAGTTAGCGGCCCTCAACTGCCGATGAACAGGAGAGCAGAAAACGGACAACGGCAGTCCGGCGCTCACCGTGGCCGACCGCCGTCACGTCTCAGGGAGGATAGGCATGGCCGCTCGCTTCCGCGTGTTTCCTTCGCCCGACGATGCCCCCGTTTCGCACGACGCCCCGCCCAACGTGCGCGTCACCGTGGCCGAACTGCTCCCCCTGATCGCCCTGGCCCACCGCAATAACTACCTCTGGTTGCAAGATTTCCTCGACGACGAAGTCCGTATCACCGCCGACCTCTACGAAGTCTTGCAAGCCTTCGTCGCCTACCGTCCCTCGGCCTAGATGCGGAAGAGATCACTCCTCGTCGTCGCGCGATAACTCCGGCTTGCCGAACTGGCTCAGGTCGATTTGCCCGCGCACCTCGCCTTCGACGAGTTTGAGGCGCGTTTCCCATTCGCGCATCTTGACGAGCAATCCCTCGAACTTGGCGGCCAGGTCGTCCGGGGCGTGCGTGCGCGGCACCTCGGGATAGCCCAGGTGCCGCTGCAGCGCCGCGAATAGGTAGAGTGGGTCGCGTCCCCGATTCGCCTTGGCGATCTTGCCTTCTTTCTCCCCCACCAACGGCGGCACCGACGGCTCGTACTCCGGGTCTTGCCGGCGCATGTCCAGCACGTATTGCCGCGAACGCACGTACAGCAGATCGGCGAAGTCGATGGTGCCGCCGCGCCGGCGGATCACGTCGATGTAATCGCGCCAGGCGACGTCATAGAGTGGGTCGCCGGCCATTGCCGTCAGCCCTTCGTCGTACCCCAGGCGATTGCGGCTCAACGTCTCGAATTGGTAGACGAACAACCCGGCCGGCGACGGCTGCTCGACGCGATAGCGCGCCTCGCGCTCCAGGATTAACAAGCCGACGCCGAGGTGAAAGCGCAGCCCTTCCTTCTCGGCCTGACGGACGACGAACGCTTGAAATGGCGTGAAATAATGCGGCAGCCGCGCGAAGCCGGAGGAGAGCAAGCCGGAGTGCTTCATCTCGGTGGCGAGGAACTGGACCGCCAACGGCAAGCGCGTCGTCGCTAACAGCTCGCCCTGAATTTGTTCCAGGATTTCTTGCGCGGAGAGTTGAAAGGCGAGCCGTTCGCGCAGCGCGCGCAGGAAATACGCCTGTTCGACGTATTCCTCGCGTTCGAGAATGACGGGTTGAACCATACCCCGAGTCTACCCGCCGCGAATGGGCGGGCACATCGGTTAGCTCGCTTTTCGCGGCTCCAGGGCCGCCGCCGGAGCCAATTCCACCTCGAACGTGAAGCCACCGATGCGCAACTTGTCGCCGTGCTTCAAGCCCGCCTGCGTCACGCGCTTGCCGTTGAGCAGGATGCCGTTGAGGCTGTTGAGGTCAACGACTTGCCAGCCCGAATGCGTGAAGACGAAACGGCAATGGCGCCGGCTGACGTCGGGCAACGGCAAGCGCACGTCCACGTCGGTATGCCGGCCGACCAGCACGTCGGGCTTGGTCAATTCCAGACGCACCCCGTTGGGTAGCAGAGTAAGGCGCAACGGCGCGAACGCGGCCGGCAACAGCGGTCCCGAGAGACTGGCGTCCCAATGGGGCTGCTGCAACGACAGGCTGGAGGTGCCGCGGGCCGGGGATTGGTCGTCCATGACACTTCCCTGTTCCGTGTCGGCCGGTGTGTGGAACTGACGCGGGCGCGGCCGGGGCGCCCAGCGTGCCCGGTGGTATACCACGACAAGCGCCGTCTAAAAAGGTTTGTTTACGTTTCGCGAAACGTAAACGAGCGCAATAATCCGCGCAAGCGTTTTACACTCGCCAGCCCGGCATCTCGCCGCTAAATCCCCCGTTATTCCAGGCGGATTTTGTTGCCAGTCTTCCCCCATCGCGCACAGTTAACCTGGTCGGGGACATGCTCGCTGCCCATTCCCGACGCGCTGGGAATCAGTGTTCGATTTGGGAGGAGACCACCAATGAGGCTCAAGTCCGCGTTGCTCGTGACCGTCGGGCTGAGCGCCCTGCTCGGTTGGGGCAGCGTCGCCCGGGCCGCCCACTGCGGCGCGTGCGCCTACCCCGCCGCCAGTTGCGAACCCGAACAGTGCTGCTTACCGAAGATACGCTACAAGGTCTGCTATCAGACCGTCGTCGACACGCAGACGCAGACGTGCTATCGCAAGTGCTACCGCACCGTCATGAAGGAATGCCGCACGACGGTTTGCAAGCCGTGCTACGAGCAGCGCTTCAAGGAGTGCCGCACCACGGTTTGCAAACCCGTGTGGGAAGAGTACGACGTGCAGCGCAAGTACACGGTCTGCAAGCCGTGCTACGAGGAACACGTCAAGCTCTGCCCGTACACCGTCCATAAGCCGGTGTATAGCCAGTATCAGGTGGCGATCCCGTACACGACTTGCAAGCCGATCTACACGCAGCACTTCAAGGAGTGCAGCTACACCACCTATCGCCAGGCGGTGCAGCAATACCAGGTGCCGATTTCCTGGACGACGTATCGCCCGGTCTACCAGCAGCACGTCCGCGAGGTGTGCACCACGGTCAATCGGCCGGTGTTCCAGGAATACCAGGTGCCGATTCGCTGGACGACGTATCGCCAGGTGTTGCAGAAGCACTTCCGCGAGTGCTACTACACCACGTATCGCCCGGTGCATCAGGATTACCAGGTGCCCGTCTGCTGGACGACCTATCGCCCGGTGACGCAGCAGCACGTCCGCGAATGCCGCTATACGGTGTGCCGGCCGGTCTACCAGGATTACCAGGTGCCGGTGAAGTACACGACCTATCGCACCATCACCGAGCAGCACTGCCATCAGGTGCCGGTGACTTGCTACCAGACGGTGCAAGAACCGCGGCAGACCATCTGCAAGAGCTACACCTGCGAGCCGGTTTGGACGGAGAAAATCGTCAAGGTCTGCACCGGCGACTGGAAGGAAGAGAAGACCTACTGCCCCGGCCCGTGCGTGACCAAGAAGTGCCGCACGCCGGGCACCTGCTGCTTCGATCCCTGCACCTGCAAGTCGGTCTACTGCCCCGGCCATTGCGCGACCTATCAGGTCCAGTGCCCCGGCAAATGGACCTGCAAGAAGGTGTGGTGCCCGCGCGAGGAATGCCGCGTGTGCAAGCAGTGCCACTACGTCAAGAGGGAGCATTGCCACACGCAGACGTACTACGTCTGCAAGACGGTGCCCTACACGGTCATGAAGAGCGTACCGTATACGACGTGCAAAGTCGTGCCGGAAGAGCATTGCCACATGGTGACGCACCGCAAGTGCTGGACGGTCTCGGAGGAGAAGGTCAACTACATCCCGTACACGACTTGCCATCTGGTGCCCGAACAGCACACGCGGATGATCAACTGCCGCAAGACGCACTACGTGCCCGAGCAGCAGAGCTATCAGGTGCCGTACACCACCTGTCATCTGGTGCCCGAGGAACACACGAAGATGATCACCTGCCGCAAGTGCTACCTGGTCCCCGAGGTGAAGGTGCAGCGGATTCCGTACACCACCTGCAGCTACGTGCCGGAGCAGCACACCAAGATGCTCACCAAGAGCTATTGCTACCTGGTGCCGGAGCAGCGGTCGTATCAGGTGCCCTACACTACCTGCCACATGGTGCAAGAGCAGCACGTGCGCTACGAGACGCGCTGCAACTGCACCATGGTGCCCGAGCAGCGGGTGCATACGCAGCGCTGGACGACGTGCAAGATGGTGCCCGAGGAGCATTGCGAGACGGTTCGCTGCAAGCGCTGCAAGTTCGTGCAGGAGGAGCACGTCCAGATGGTGCCGTACACCGTCTGCAAGATGGTGCCGGAGGTCTGCGTCAAGCTGGTGCCGCACCAGGAATGCCACATGGAGCCGTACTGCGTGACGAAGAAGATTTGCCGTAAGGTGCCGGTGTGCGTGCCCGTGTGCCCGCCGCCGTGCCCGGACTGCTGCAGCTGGAAGCCGAAGATGACGGAATGGCTGTCGCGCTGCCGGCCGTCGTGCGGGGAATAATCGTTACGCACCGCCTCTGACTTCGCCAAGGCCCCCTCATCCAGGGGGCCTTGGTGTTTTCCGCTTCGGGGCGGTTTTCATAGACTAAACGTGCGTCGGGACAACGAGGCGTGAGGCCAGGCCATGACGTATTGTTTAGGCATCATGACGCGGCGCGGCCTGGTGATGGCGTCCGACTCCCGGACCAACGCCGGCCTCGATCAAGTGAACATCTGCCGCAAGATGCACGTCTTCTTGCAGCCGCGCGAGCGGGTGCTGACCGTGCTGACCAGCGGCAGCCTGTCGTTGACGCAATCGGTGTTGACGCTGTTGCGCCGCGATTTCGACCAGGGGCACGGCCTGGCGGCGACGGTTTCGCTCTACGATTCCGCCCGCGTCATCGGCGAGCAGCTGCGGCGCGTCTCCGACATGGACCGCGTTGCCCTGGAGCGCGACCACTTCAACTTCAATCCGCATCTGATTCTCGGCGGTCAGATTGGCCGCGAGCCGCCGCACTTGTATTTGATCTATCCGCAGGGCAATCCGTTGGCGGCGACTGAGGATTCGCCCTATCTGCAAATCGGCGAGTGCAAGTACGGCCGGCCCATCCTCGACCGCGGCATCCGCTACGAGCATACGACCTTGCAGGAAGCGGCGAAGTACGCGCTGATCTCGCTCGATTCGACCATGCGTTCCAACGTGACGGTCGGCCCGCCCCTCGACCTGTTCGTCTACGAGACGGACGACCTGGACGTGACGCATTACCGCCGCTTCACCGCCAACGACCCCGACCTGTACGATATTCATGTGCAATGGGATAGCGCGCTGCGCAAGGCGGCCCTGGAATTGCCCGACATTCGCCTGGACAGTGGCGAACCCGGCCCGTGACGGCATGCCGTTTCGCGCGCCTACCCATTCGCCAGCGCCGCGAGCTGATTGACCTGGTCCCGATGCCCCATCGTGATCAAGATATCGTTCGCCTCGATGCGGGCTTCGTGCGAGGGATTGAACATCATCTCGCCATTCGACTTCTTGATGGCCACGACGATGATGCCCAAATCCTGGCGCAAGCGGCTATCCTTCATGGCGACTCCCACCAATCGGCTTCGCGGCGCGATTTTGGTTTCCTCGATCTGCAATTCGAGATGCTCGGAACGGATGGCCAAGTCGAGGAAATCGACGACGGTCGGCCGCAAGACCGCGTGCGCCACGCGATAGCCGCCCATCGCATAGGGCGAGACCACGCGATTGGCGCCGGCGCGCAACAGCTTTTTTTCGGCCTGGTCGTCTTCCGCGCGCACCACGATGACGAGCTTGTCGTTCAGCAGCCGGGCGCTCATCGTGATGTAGAGGTTATCCGCGTCGGAGGGCAAGGCGGTAACGAGCGCCCGCGCGCGATCGACGCCCGCCAGACGCAGCGTCTCGTCATTCGTGGCGTCGCCGAGCAACGGGATGCCGTACTCCCCCTTGAACGACGCCACGGCTTCGGGGCTGCGTTCGAGCATGACGAAGCGCACGTGCTGCATCTCGAACTCGCGGCAAACGAGCCGGCCCATGCGTCCGTAGCCGATGACGATGATGTGTTGATGCAGCTGCGCCAGCAATTGGTCCATGCGTTGTTTTCCTAAAAGGGATTGCATCTCGCCGCTAACGACGGCGCGGATCAGTTCGCCCATCGCGTAGAAGAGGCTGAAGACGCCGCCCAGCAGCAGGAACATGGCGAAGATACGGCCCTGCGTGCCCAGCGGATGCACCTCGCCGTAGCCCACCGTCGTGATCGTGGTCACGGTCATGTACAGGGCGTCGAACAGCGTGTATTTCTCTTCCAGAACATGAAAGCCGACAGTCCCGACAACGATGAGGCCCACGGGAATGAGCAAGATCAGCAGGTATTGGCGCGGCAGCACGGCGAAAAGCCTCCTCCGAAATTGGGGTCGGTTTCCGTCCCCGCTACCATAGGCAAAAGAGGGGCGGCGGGATTGCTCATTCTCCCATCATCGACGCCCAGGAGGAAAGTTACGAACTAACCCGAGGCATCTTGAATATCGCTTGATCCCCTCGCGTCGAATGGATAGTCGCGCATCGTTCTACCCGACGGAGGAAGCCTCCCATGTCCAAACGGGTCGTCGGTCGGCTATTGTTGCTTCTAGTCGGCCTCGCGCTCGGGTTCAGCGCTTACAGGTCCGGTGCCATGATGAGAAACTCCGACGACTCCGGCCCCTGCGGCGATAAGAACTGCGGCGACAAGCTCGGCAGATGCGGGGGAAACAGCAAAACTTGCGGCACACGTGATTCTTGCCCTCCCGGGGAGTGTATCTCCAAACAGGAATCGCGCTCCGATCGACCCGCGATAGGGAAACGCGAGGCGTCGGCCGTCGAATCGTGCGGCTGTGGCGCCGCTGAAGGCCAGGCAACGTCTGCCGACGGCAAGGCGTGCCGTGGGACCAAGGGCTGCCGCTGTGGCGGACGGGCCGCGGCGCCGGCTCCCCGGCAATCATTGGCAAGCCTCGGGAAATGACTCCCGACTGCTTTTCGAACCCGCCTTTCCGCCGCCTTCCGGCCTTTCTACAAAAGAGGGAACACAGGTTCATCGGCCCGACGACAGTCGCTCATCGCTCATGGATACCACGCCCGTCAGCCTTCTGGAGCGCATTCGTCGGCCCGATGCGCACGAAGCCTGGGGGCGCTTCGTCGAACTCTATTCCCCCTTGCTCCTCCAGTGGGCACGCGGCCTCGGCTTGCAGGAGGCCGACGCCGCCGATCTGGTTCAGGACGTCTTCGCCATCCTCGTGCGCGTCTTGCCGACCTTCGACCACGACCGCGAAAAGAGCTTCCGATCCTGGCTGCGCACCATTGCGCTGAATCGATGGCGCGACTTTTGTCGCCGCCGCGCCCTGCTTCCCGTCGCCGTCGGCGATGGGCCGCTGGCGAATCTCGTCGAAAGCGTCGATGGCCGGCCCTGGGAAGAAGCGGAATACCGTCGGCAGCTGCTGTCCCAGGCACTGCAGCTTTTGCGCGCCGATTTTCAGCCTCTCAGCTGGCGCGCCTTCGAGGAACATGCGCTCAACGGCCGGCCTGCCGCCGAGGTCGCCGCTCGGCTGGGCATGACGATGGGTGCCGTCTACGCCGCCAAATTTCGCGTGCTGGCCCGTCTCCGCGAAGATCTGCGCGGGTTGCTCGACTGAAATCGCCTATCTTCGCCGTAAGGATTCGCGCCGCCGCTCGTACGTGGAGAAGAGCCTCTCGGTGCCGTCCCTCACTCATGTCTCCCGGTGCGCGAATGACGCTATCGGCCTGTCCCTCGCTCGATCAGACGGAACGACTGTTGCGCGGCGAACTGTCCGCCACCGACGTCGAACGCCTCGCCACGCACTTGGAACAATGCCCCTCCTGCGCCGAGATCGTCCGCGCGTTGCCCCACGAGGACGCCCTGTTGTTCGTCGTGCGCGACGCTTCCTCGCCAATGGTCTGGAGTTCCACGCTCAGCGCTTTCGTGGAGCGGCTCAAGGATTTGCGACCGGGGAATGCCAGTCCGAGCGAGGCCGCCACCAAAGCATCCTCCGAACGCGCTCCCGTGGCGCCCGACGAGTTGCTGCGCTCCCTGGAACCCGCCCAGGGAGCGGAGGAACTGGGCCGCCTCGGACCGTATCGGCTCTTGCGCGTCCTCGGCGTCGGCGGCATGGGGGTCGTCTTTGAAGCCGAGGATACGCGCTTGCAGCGCCGCGTCGCCGTCAAGGCGATGAAGCCGACGCTCGCCGCCAGCGATTCGGCGCGGCGGCGCTTCCTGCGGGAAGCGCAAATGGTCGCCGCTCTGGAACACGACCACATCGTTCCGGTGTACGACGTGGGCGAGGCGAATAACGTCCTGTACCTGGCGATGCGTCTCTTGCAGGGCGAATCGCTGGAGCGCCGATTGCAGCGCGAGGGCAATCTGCCCATAGCCGAAGCGTTGCGCATCGCCCGTGAAATGGCTGAAGGGTTGGGCGCGGCCCACGCCCGCGGCCTGGTCCACCGCGACGTGAAGCCGGCCAACACCTGGCTCGAAGGCGCCCTGGGCCGGGTGAAGATCCTCGACTTCGGCCTCGCCCGTTCGGAAAGTGGCGGACCCAACCTGACGCAGAGCGGCGCCGTCGTCGGCACGCCGCACTTCATGTCGCCCGAGCAGGCGCGCGGCCTGGAGGTGGACGCCCGCTCCGACCTGTTCAGCCTCGGCATCGTCCTCTATCGCATGATCGCGGGCCGGCTGCCGTTCCAGGGGCCGGACGTGCTTTCGATCCTCATGGCCGTCGCCCACGAGACGCCGTCATCGCCCGGCGAGTTCAATCCCGCGACACCCGGCCCCGTGGCGAGTTT
>JBBSES010000041.1:0-14644 GCA_038239465.1 Gemmatales bacterium | reverse complement strand
CGAAGTCGATCAGCAGGCTTTCCAGTCGGTTGCGGTGCTCGACGCACAGGTCGCACGCGGCTTCATTGGTAACGGCCCTCGGTTCCTCCAGGCTAGAACGCGGGCTGCCCCCGGTTTTCTCTCGCCATATATCTCATGGCGCTGGCGGGCGGTTTTGTCACACGATTTTTCGCACGGGTGTCAGGGGGGAGCTTGCTTCAACAGCCGCTCTCCCAGAAGATCGAGGACGCGGTAGACCGTCTGCCGCGACAAGGCGGCGTGCGCGGCGATCTCGGCGACGCTGTATCCCTGCAGCCGCTTTTCCAGGACGACGGCATGAAACTCGGGCAGCCCTTTCAGGAGCGCGTCGAGTTGGTCGAGCAGCAGCACTGCTTCCTCGGGACCGGGATTGTGATCGATGGCTTCGAGCAAGGCGAGGTCGCCGGCCACCAATTCCTCGGCGACGGAACGCCGGGCCGCGCCGTGAAGCCGGGCCTGAAAACGGGCCTTGCGCAATGTGATTCGCAGGAGCAACCGCCATAGATGGTTGCTGGTGTCGATGTGAAACTCGCCGGCCGCGTGCCGGCGAAAGAAGGTGCGGAAGACCGATTGCACCACGTCTTCGCCGTCGAGACGGCCCGCCAGCTTGCGCGTCAAGTGCTGCTCGGCGGCCCGCGCTAGACGTTGCGCGTAACGGGAGACAATGTCGTCCGCGGCGCGCGGATCGCCCGCGCGCAGACGCTGCACCAGCGACGACATCGACTCGGGTTCGGGCATGAGGGCGTTTCCGAAGTCGCAAGTCTTGGGAAATCGAGTGTTATGGTATTCGATGAAAGATGAGATAGCCAGCGCGAGAAGGATGCGGTCTTGGCGATCCGCGAAATTTCACGGGGAATCGGCTGCAATCCCGTTCGTTGCCGTCGTTTCGTCCGCCGCCGGAAACAACGAAGCGACCGGGCAGTGAAACCCCGGCAAGACACTTTCGCCATCCAGTTCTTGATGCTCGCGCAGTTGGCCGATAGAGCCGTCAGCCCGATGCACGTACACGCGCCGCGGTTGCGGGCTGACGACCCAAAGCAAGGCCGTCCCCGCCCGCAGGTAGTCTTCCACACGCGCCTCAATTTCTTCAAAGAGGTCATTGGGCGATACGACCTCCACGGCCAAATCGGGCGCGACTCGACAGAAGCCGCGCCGCATCTGCGCGTCCGTTAGCCGGCCGCGGCGGATGAACGACACGTCCGGTTTGCGCACACGGTTGGGGGCTTGGGGAAAGCATTGGAACTGCGCCGTGCCGGGAAGCACGTGCCCGAGCCGGTGTTCTCGACAGTAGGCGCCGAGGATTTCGATCAGCGCCGCCGCCACCAGATCGGAGAGAATGCTCATGGGCGGCTGCACGAGTTTCCCGTCGATTAGTTCGTATCGATCTCCCTCGGAGAATTCGAGCAACTCCTCGGGAGTGACGTCGTCGCGGGTCAGGATGGCACTCATGGGATGTAGCCTCCCTTTGGGGGCACGATGACTTCTGGTATCGCACAACGCTTCCGCGAAGCGTCGCTAACCAAATCACTTCTGCCGCAGCTGATTCCAATACTCGATCAAATCGATGCGCGTGATGATATCGACCACCTTATCGTTGCTCACGGCCAGCACGCCGGTGTTGCCGGCGAGCAAGAGGCGATACGCCTCGTCGAGATGCACCGTCACATCCAGTTGCGGCAGCGGCTTAGCCATCACCTCGCCGACCTTGACCTTATCGGGATCGCTGTTGTCGTGGAGCACGCGGGCCAGCGTCACTTCCTGGATGCTGCCGACGGGTTTGCCGTACTCCATGACCGGCAGCTGCGAGATGCCTTGCGTCTGCATTTGCTGGATGGCCGACTCGACGGTCGCCTCGGGCGAGGTGGCCGCCATCGTCCGCGGGCCGCGCGTCTTGAGCAGGTCGCCGATCGACTGTGTCGGCTGCACGTCCCACAGGAGCTTGTGATCGGCGAGCCATTGGTCGTTGAAGATCTTGCTCAGGTAATTGCGGCCGGTGTCGCAGCCGAGGGTGACGACGAGGTGATCGGCCGTCAGGCGACGGGCATAGCGCAGCGCCGCCGCCACGTTGGTGCCGCTGGAGCCGCCGAGCAACATGCCTTCGCGCCGGGCCAGGGCGCGGGCGACGTAGAACGATTCACCGTCGCCGACGCGGACCCAGTCGTCCACCAGTTGACTGTTGAATGTCTTGGGGACGAAATCCTCGCCGATGCCTTCGACCTTCCACGGCCGCGGCGTGCCGCCGGAAAGGACGGAGCCTTCCGGGTCGGCGCCGATGATCTTGATCTCGGGGTTGCGTTCCTTCAAATAGCGGGCGACGCCGGAGACGGTGCCGCCGGTGCCGACGCCAGCGACGAAGGCGGTGATGCGGCCTTCGGTCTGCTCCCAGATTTCGGGGCCGGTGGTGCGATAGTGGATCTCGGGATTGGCCAGGTTGGTGAATTGGTTTGGCCGCCAGGCGCCGGGGATTTCGCGCGCCAGCCGCTCGGCCACGCCGTTGTAACTTTCGGGAGCGTCGGGCGCCACGGCGGTAGGCGTAATGACGACTTCGGCGCCATACGCTTTCAACAGCAGGATTTTCTCGGAACTCATCTTGTCGGGCAGGACGAAGATGCAGCGATAGCCGCGGACGGCGGCGACCATGGCGAGGCCGACGCCCGTGTTGCCGGCGGTCGCCTCGATGATGGTGCCGCCCGGACGGAGCCAGCCGCGGCGCTCGGCCTCGGCGATCATGGCGACGGCCACGCGGTCCTTGACGCTGCCGCCGGGGTTGCCGGCTTCGACCTTGACGCACACCGTCGCCGCCAGCCCCTCGGTGAGGCGACGGAGCTTGACCAACGGCGTATGGCCGATCGATTGCAATATGGAATCGTGCATGAGTGGCCCCCGTGCCAGGAGAGTCGCGGATCGACGCCGAGCGAACGCCTATTGTCCCGCGAATGGCCATGCGCGGCAACCCGAGCGGTATTCACCCGAATCTCTCACGCCGCGAATTGCCGTAGTCCCTATCGCTCGTTAGGATAGGCGCACGTTGACGATTATTTCCCGCGGAGAACGGCCTCCGGCCACCCAAGACGTGCCATGGCGCTCCCCCGACAGACGGTGGTACTCCTGGAATCGGCCCGCCAGCTGGCAGTCGCCTTGCCGGCCGACGCCATCCTCTTGTTGACCGAAACCAATCTCGACTGGGACGCCGTCCTCGATCGCCTCAAAGGGTGCCGCCTCCTGGTAGCGGCGCAAGACAGTTCGCTGACCGACAAGCTCAAATCGCAAGCCGGTCTGACCGTTCTCGACATCGACGCTGGCCCGACGCCCACGCAGGAACGCATGAGTCTCGCTCTCCTGGAAGCCGTCGCCAACGATCAACTCCATAGCGGCGCCCATGTGGTCGCCCTGTACAACGGCATCGAGGTCGAGGCCGGCGCTCCCGAACATATCGACAGCCTCAGCGTCATTCACCTCGGCGAGCATCTCGAACGATTGACGGCGCAAGACCTGCGCAAGCTCGATACGCAAGTGCCCCTGGAGACGTTGCGCGCCGTCGTTGACCTGGCGACGGAGATTGGCCGCGAGGGGCGCGAGGGCCATCCGGTCGGCACGCTGTTCGTCGTCGGCGACCACCGCAAGGTACAGGAGATGTCGCGGCCGTTGAACTTCAACCCCTTCCGCGGCTACAGTGAGCCGGAGCGCGACGTCCGCGATCCCAAGGTGCGCGAGCAGATCAAGGACATCGCTCAGCTGGAAGGGGCGTTCATCATCCGCCGCGACGGCGTGGCCATGAGCGCCTGCATATACATCGACGTGCCTTCGGAAGGGATCACGCTAAGCAAGGGGCTGGGCACGCGCCACTGGGCCGCCGCCGGCATCAGCAAGCGCACCAAGGCTATCGCCGTCGCGGTCAGCCAGTCGTCGGGCACGGTGCGCATCTTTCAAGACGGCGAGGTAGTGCTGCACGTCGAACCGCTAGCCCGACCGATGATCTGGCGGCAATTTCAGATGGAAACGCAGCAGGATGGGGACGGAATGGGCGGGACGGGGCCTTAGCTATCCCCGAATCGCGCTATGGCAGGCGTTCCTCTTCCACGCTCGCCTTGACGACGGCTTTCATCTTCTCCAGCCCCGTCTTGGCCACCGTCAGCGCGTCTTGCTTCCAATAGTCGGCGTTGAACAACTCCAGGGACAGGGCGCCACGGAAGCCGTTACGGCGCAGCGTGCGCAGGATGGTTTTCAAGGGCGCCGCGCCGTCGCCGGGGTAGACGCGCATGGCGTCGGTGATCTTGTCGCGCGGCGGCATGGCGGGGTAGTCGTTGAAGTGCAGGACGTGCATGGCGGCGCCGCCGACCAAACGCAGGGCGCTCACATCGCTGCCGCTCTTGTACAGGTGATAGGTATCGAGCAACAGACTCGCCTTGGGATGGCCGCTCTCCGCGGCGACGAAAAGCACCTCGCCGACCCGGCCGAGCGTCTTGGAGAAGCCCCATAATTCGAGTTGCGGCACGACGCCGAACGACTCGCCCAGGTCCAGTAGGGCGCGATAGCGCTCGGCGGCTTTGCGGAGGTCGAGGTCGGCCTGGTTGGTGGCGCCGACCGGCGGCGCCGCCAGGCGCGAACCGCCCAGCTGCTGCACCATGTCGAAGTTGCGACGCGCTTCCTCCAGCCCCTTCTTGCGCTTGGCGTCGTCGTCCACGACCCACTCGAAGAAGCCAATGACGTCCTCGATGACGAGGCCCTTATCGCGGCAGCGCTTGCCGAGTTCCTTCAAGCTGCCGCCGGCCTTGACGTATTGATCGAGTTCGCGGACCCACGGCTCCAGTCCCGTGTAGCCCGCTTTGGAAGCGATCTCCACGACTTCGACCATATCGAGCTTTTGGCCGAAGAGCGTGCTGCTGTTGAGGCAATAGGTAAATGGCTCCTTGGGAGCCAGCGGATCCCTTTCCTCGGCGGCGGCCAAGGCCGTTCCGCCAAGGAGGACCGGGACTTGCGCGAGCCACTGACGGCGCGTGGGATCGTCGGGTCGCATAATGCTTAGTCCACCGCGCCGAGGTTGGCGTCCCTCCCACCTCACCCCGCCACGATCGCTCGGATGAGGACCGACGTGAACGGCTGCCGATGGCCGGTGAAGCGCCGGTAGTTCTTCCGGCGGCGGAACTTCTGAATGTATGTCTTGATCGTCGGGTGATCGACCACCTCGGCCTCGACCTTGGCGCCGGCGACCAGGGGTTGGCCGATGCGCGTGTCGTCGCCGTTTTGCACGAGCAGCACGCGGCCCAACTCCAGGCGACTGCCCGGTTCGCCGGCCCGGTAGTCGATGTCCACCACGTCGCCTTCGCTCACCCGATATTGCCGCGAGCCATCTTCGAAAACCGCGTACATGGAACGCTCCGCCCAGAGTCCATAAGCTGACCAAAAGGATAAAATAGCAGTCGTGCCGCCTCTTGGCTAGGGCACACCGTCGGCCGCTTTGCGTTGGGGCGGCATATTGCTACAAATAAGGGAATCCTGATATCTCCGTGGGAGTTCGCGTCGTGGCCAAGAAGCCGAAGCAGCGCGTTTCCGCCTTCGTCGATCCGGTCCATTTGAAAGGCCGGATCGACCGCGCGGTAAGCGAAGGCCGCTTTCAACAAGCGCTGGAACTAGCCAAGCAATTGCTCGAAGCCGAGCCGACGCCCGTCCATAGGGAATTGCTGCGCAACGTCTACCTGGGCCGTGCCCAGCAGCTGCGCGCGCAAGGCAAGACGCGCGACGCCGTCATCGTATTGGACAACCTCGTCAATCACGCGGGCAACGATGTCGCCTGGCTCGAAAAGGCCGCCCTAGAATTCGCGGCGTGCGGCGAGACCCAGAAGGGCCTGCGACTGATGGAGCGCGTCCCCAACGCGCCGCCGCCGACCCGCATGTTGGCGGCCGCCGTCGATGCCGCCCTATTCCAGGGAATCGCGGGCCGGGCCACGTTGCCCGAAAACTTGCACGTCCCCTTCGATACGGTCGTGCAAGCCTTTAAGCATCTAGAAACGGGCGCGGACGACGCGGCCAAGGAATCGCTGCAGAGCATCGGCCTGCAATCGCCCTTCCTCGAATGGAAGCTCTTTCTGCGCGGCTTGCAGGCCTACTATCAAGGCGACGACGCCCGGGCGCTGGAAAATTGGGCGCGGCTCGACGCCCAGCGCGTGCCGGCGCGCCTGGCCGCCCCGTTGCGCTTTGGCATGGATGCAACTTACCGGACGGCCCAGCCGTCGGCGACGCAAATCCAGCTGCAGCGGCAGGCCGACCGATTGCAAGGCGCCGGGCCGCTCGACAACTTGCGTTCGCTGCAAGCCGCCCTCGCCGCCCACGATTTGCCGCTGTCGTTTCGGCTCGCCGAGCAGGTCGTGCCGCACCTGCGCAAGGACGCTCCGAAACTGGTGCCTCGATTGGCCGCGTGCGTTTACTGGGCGGTCGTGCAGTTTGGCCAGCAGAGCGATATCGCCAAGTATCGTCGTCTCTTCGGCGCCCCCGCCGACGACCCGCTGCTGGCGCGGATGGATGCGCTGGGCTGCGAGGAAGCCCGCGACCTGACCAATGCCCATCGCTCCTGGCAGCAGTTCGAAGCATCGGTGGCAACCAATCCGTCGTGGCCCGCCGCCCAGGCCAACCGCGTGCGTGCCCTCGTCTGGCGGCGCATGGGCGACAACGCCGCCTCGATGCCCAACGACGAAATGATGAAGCAATTGCCGGCCTTCTTGCGCGACCATATCGACCGGCCCCGAGCGCTCCGCCCCGGCGCCGCCGAGTGCTACCAGCGCAGCCTGGAACTGGCGCCCGATCAACTGGCGTCCTACCAGGCGCTGATCGACTTGCACGCCGGGCCAAACGGGTCCGTCGAGGAGATGGAAAAAGCGGCCCGGCGGCTGCTGGAACACTTCCCGGACCATGTGGAAACGTTGGGCCAGTTGGCCGCGATCCTCACGAAAAACAAGGAGTACGAAGAAGCCCTGGTACTGAGCCAGCGGGCGCTGAAGGCCAATCCGCTCGACCGCAAGCTGCGCGAGCGCGTCGGCACGGGTCACCTCTTTGTCGCCCGCCTTCGCGCCGAGGCCGGCCGCTTCGACGAGGCGCGGCAACAATACCAGACCGTCCTGGCGTTCCAGGAAGGCCGCGACAACTATGACATCTACTGGAAGTGGGCCGCCGTCGAGTTCAAGGCCCGCGATCCCGAACGCGCGGAGGAACTGCTGCTCAAGACCGCCAACGCCCCGCGCTTGGCCAGCGCCTATGCCCTGGTCGTCGAGGCCGCGCGCTTCAAACTGACCGCCCTCAAGAAGCGTTTCGACAAGGATTTTACCGACGCGCTCGCCGAGAAACCGCCGAGCGCGGCCGGCATCGCCAGCGCCCTGACTACCGCGGCGGCGCTCCGCCGGGCCGACGTCAAATACCTCGGCCAGAAGACTCACGAAAAGAAGCTGCTGACCTACCTTGACCGCGTGCCCGGGAGCGCTTTCACCGAGAAACAATTGCTGGACGTGTGCGGCGCCTTGATGCCGCTGGCCACTGCGCGAACCCTCCAGAAGTATCGAGAGTTAGGTCGGCGGCGATTCCCGCGCAGCCCCCACTTTCCCTTCTTGTTGGCGCTGCAACTGGCCGAAAAGGGGCCGCACGGGGTCGAAGCCTATCGCGTGCCCATGCTGGTGCACGACGCCGAATGCCTCGCCCGCGCGGCGCCGCCCGACCCCGAAATCGAGGACCTGCTCAAGCGGCTCGACTCCTTGCGCGAGTTGACGGGGCTGGGCCCTTCTTTCGACATCATCAACCCCTGGGACGACGAATACGACGATGACTGACCCCTACGAAACGCTCGGCCTCGCCCCCGACAGCGATGACGACGCCATTCGTCTGCGCTACCTGGAACTGGTGCGCCGCTTCTCGCCGGAACACCATCCCGAGAAATTCGCCGCCGTGCGCGCCGCCTACGATAGCTTGAAAGACATGAACACGCGGCTACGTTACCGATTGTTCGAGGCCGGCCGCAAGGAAAGCGTGGACGCCATCATCGAGGAACTAGGATGTCGCAGCCAACGCCGCCGTCTGTCGCTGGAGACGCTCCTTTCGACGCTGCGCGTCCCCTGAGCGGCGCCGCCATCGATGCCCTGTTAGGCGACTTTCGCGCCTGGCTGGAGCAAGCCGCCGCGGCCGACGAGCCGCAAGCTTCGCCGTTAGAAGCACCGCCCGACCTGCACACGCTGCTCGGGCAATTCCTGGCGCTACGGCACGAGGTCAACTTGCAGACCAAGGCGGTGCGCGCCCAGCAGGAGCAGAACGCCGACACCCTGAGACTTCTGCAAGAAACCGTCGCGGCCCTGGAGCGACGGCCCGAGGAGGCGCCGGACGACGAGGCGCAACGGCCGTTGTTGAAGACCCTCGTCGATTTGCATGACGCGCTTTCCCTTGCGGAACGCGAGGTGCGCCGCGCGCAAAAGGCGGTCCTGCCGGCGCTCGCCGAACTGGCGAAAGCAGCTTCGACCAACGGCGATCTAGCCGCTCCTGTCGTAGCCGAACCGCCAGCGCCGGGCTGGGCCAGATGGTTCGGACGCGCCCCGCAAGTCGTGGCCGCCGCCGAAGGGGCCGCCGCCTTACGCCTGCAAATCGAGCAACTCAGACAGGACCGCGACCAGGCCAGCCGACATGCCGGCGAGGCCAAGCGCGTCCTCGACTCGGTTTGCACGGGATATCAAATGAGCGTCCAGCGCGTGGAACGCGCTTTGCAACAACATGGGCTGGAGCATATCGTCTGCGTCGGCGAGCGCTTCGACCCGGAACTGATGGAAGTCGTCGAGGCCGTCGCCGATTCGGGCCGCCCGCCGGGCGAGGTAATCGACGAGGTCCGCCGCGGTTACATTTGGGAAGACCGCGTCTTTCGCTATGCACAGGTTCGCGTCGCCCGTTAGATTTGCCACTCGCATAAGAGACCACTTATGGAACCCATCGTCGGCATCGACCTCGGCACCACCAACAGCGAAATCAGCCTGGTGCGCGATGGCCAGCCTTTTGTCTTCGAGGAGGACGGCGATCCGATCCTGCCCTCCTTCGTCGGCCTGTCCGAAGACGGCAAACTGCTCGTCGGCAAGGCGGCGCGCAACCAGTACGCCCTCGCGCCCGAACGCACCGTCAAGTCGATCAAGCGCAAAATGGGCGAGGACGTGAAAGTCCGCCTCGGCGACCAGGAGTTTCGCCCGCAAGAAATCTCCGCCATCATCCTCCGCGCCCTCCGCGACCGCGCCAGCGCCCAACTCGGCGTGCCCGTGACCAAAGCCGTCATCACCGTGCCGGCCTACTTCAAGGACGCCCAGCGCCAGGCCACCAAGGAAGCGGGCGAACTCGCCGGGCTCGAAGTGGTCCGCATCCTCAACGAGCCGACCGCCGCCTCCCTGACCTACGACCCGCAACACGCGCAGCTCAAGCGCATGTTGGTCTACGACCTGGGGGGCGGCACCTTCGACGTGTCCATCGTCCAGGCACAGGCCGGCGTGGTCGAGGTGCTGGCCAGCCACGGCGACACGCAACTCGGCGGCGACGACTTCGACGACCTTTTGCTCAAACACGTCTGCGACCGCTTCCACGAGCAGCACGGCATCGACCTGCGTTCGCAAGTGGTGGCCAAGGCGCGCGTCCTCCGCGCCGTCGAGGCCGCCAAGCGCAAACTCTCCGAGCAGCCCTTCGCGCGAATCGAGGAAGAATTCATCGCCGAGAAGGACGGCCAGGCGCTGCACCTCAGCCTGGAAGTCAGCCGCCAGGACTACGAGACCCTGATTCGCCCGCTCATCGACCGCACGATGGATTCGGTGCAGCACGCCCTCGACGACGCCCAGATAACGGCGTCGGCCATCGAGAAAGTCGTCCTCGTCGGCGGCAGCACCCGTACTCCCCTGGTGAGCCAATTGCTGGAAGAGCGGCTCGGCCAGCCCGCGCATCAGGAAGTGAACCCCGACCTGTGCGTCGCCATGGGCGCCGGCATCCAGGCCGCCATCATCGCCGGCAGCGATGTCGGCGCCGTCCTCGTGGACATCACGCCGCACTCCCTCGGGATCAAGTGCCTCGACGAATCGCGCGGCTTCGGCTTCAGCGATTATCCCTTCAAATTCGCGGCCATTATTCACCGCAACACGCCCTTGCCCACCTCGCGCGGCGAACTGTTCCACACTGCCTACGACGAGCAGCGCGAAGTCGATATCGAGGTCTATCAGGGCGAAAGCGAGGACCCGCGTCGCAACCATCAGATCGGCAAGTTCCGCATCACCGGACTGTCGCCCGTGCCGATGGGCAATCCGATTTTGGTGCAGCTCGACTTAAACCTCGACGGCATCTTGAAAGTCAGCGCCCGCGAGAAGGCGACGGGGTTATCGAAGCAGATCACCATCGACAACGCCCTGGCCCGCTACGAGGTTGAAGAGCGCGGCGCCGCCCGCGAACGGCTCGGCCGTCTCTGGGACGACCCGGCGGATCTCGAAATCGGCGCCAACCTTCTTCCCAACGAGTCGGCCGACGAGGAGGAAGCAACCATGCCGGAACTGGTGGCCGGCCCGCGCGAGGGGCAGCGCGAAACCGTGCAGGCCAAGGCGCTGCTCGAAAAGGCCGAGCGGCTGCTCGACAAGATCACGCCGGAAGACCGCGTCGAGGTGCAGAAGTTATTGGATCGTATGCGCACCGCCCTGACCGATCGCCAGTGGCCGCAGCTGGCCGCCGCTTCCAACGAACTGACCGATATCCTGTTTTACCTGGAGGACGCATGAGCCTTCCCTTGCCGTGCCCCGTCTGCCGGGCGGCCAACGATCAGGGGCCATCGTGTCGCCGTTGCCGGGCCGATTTGACGGTGCTGTTCTCGCTGGAACGGCAGCGCGATCATTGGTTGCAGCTGGCGCGTCAAGCGGCTCGGCGCGGCGATGTTGAAACCGCTCGCGAACGAGCGGCCCGCGCTCATGAACTGCGTGCCGACGAGCAATCGAGGGGGGCGCTGGCGGCCGCCTGTTTGCTGGGCCGCGATTTCGCGGGGGCTTATCGCTTTAGCCGTGCCCTGGCGAGCGGGGTCGCGTAAGCGCCCCGAGCGAGAACGCGAAACGTAAACCAATGGGGGCGCTACGTGCCCGAAACCATCCTCATCGTGGACGACGAAGAGCCGGTGCGGAAGACCTTCCGCGAATGGCTCGACGGCGCCGACCTCGATTGCCACATCCTCGTCGCCGCCGATGCCGAGTCGGCCCTGCTGCACGCCAACCGAAACACCATCGACCTTGCCATCCTCGACTGGAATCTCGGCGCCGGCAACGACGGCCTGCAACTGCTCGAAGACCTGTGCCTGTTCAACGCCGATATCGTCGCCATCATGATTACCGGTTTCGCCCACCAGGCGACGCCGCTCGACGCCATGCGCATGGGCGTCCGCGATTACCTCGACAAGAACCAGGACTTGAACCGCGCGGCCTTCCTCGGCGCCGTGCGCCGGCAACTGGAGCGCATCCGCCCGGCCAAGCGCGAACGACGTTTGCATACGGGATTGGTCGCCTTCCGCGAATCGGTCGAGAAGGTGTTGCCGCTGGTGCGCTCGGCGGCGGCCTTGAACGACCCGCTGCCGTTGCCCGAGGCGATCCGCGGCCTGTTCCGCTTCTTGCTGCGCTCGACAGGCGCCAGCGACGGCGCCCTTCTGGTCCGCGGCTTCGATCCCAAAGAAACGCCCGCCGAAGTCTGCCGCGCCTACGCCGCCGACGGGCAGGCCATCGATGCGCCTCTCCTACCGTTCGCGCGCTCGCTGGCCGGTTCCGTCGCCACCGCGGATGAGCCATGCGCCATGCGCCTGGATACGGCCACGTCAGGCGGCATCGAGTTGCAGCCGTTCGAGCAAGGCCGGCGCACGCTCTTGGCCGCCTCCATGGCGGTCGCCCCCGGCACGCACGTCGTTCTGGAACTGTTCGACAAACGAGACGGCGAATTCACCGGCGACGACCGCCGCCTCGTCGCCGCCGCCGCCGACTTGGGCGCCGAGATGCTCCGTCAAGCGCTGGCGCAACGGCAGACGCAGGGCTTGCTGCACGACGCCGTCGCCGCCGCTCTCATGGCCAGCGACGCGCTTGCTGAAACGCTGCACGGCACGCCCCGCGAACGCCAGGAAGAACCGCCGCCCGCCGCCGTCCTCGACCGTCTGCGCGAAGGGCTGAGCGCCGCCGCGGTCGCCGACTCGCTGCCGCTTTTGGAAGCCGTGCGCGTCCTGGCGCTGCGCCATGGCGCCCCGGCGATCGACCATTGCACCCGTCTGATCGAAAGCCTGCGCACCCTCCTCGACACCCTCACCGGAACGCCGGACGAGGGCCGGTGATAGGTTCGGCCTTCGTCCATGAACACCGTCTTCGACGACATCCTGGCCTTGCTGACGCCCGAGCGCGTGCTGCGCGACCCACGCGCCACCGGCGCCGGCGTCACGGTCTGCGTCATCGATAGCGGCGTCGAGCGCGCGGTCCTCGAAGCCAAGCACGGGGCCGACATCGAGCCGATCACCGGCGGCGTCTTCAGCGCGGACCACTCCGAGCCAATGCCCTACGATGGCCATCAGAGCACGCCGCACGGCACCACCGTCGCGGACGTGATCTTGACCGTGGCGCCGCGCGTGCGCCTGGTGTCGGCCGACGTCTTCGGGCCGCGCGGCAGCTGCGACATGGAGGTCCTCAGCCGCGCCCTGCACTGGGCCGTCCACGTCGGCAAATGCCACATCATCAATTTGTCGCTGGGAGTGCCGGAACATCGGCTCGCCCAGGTACAGCGCCGCTATCAATTCCTCCGCGCGGTGGAGGAAGCGTACTATCACGACGTTCTCATCGTGGCCGCGGCGCACAACGACCATCCGCTGACGCGCAGCTACCCCGCCGCCTTCGCGCCACCGTTGTTGTCGGTAGACAAGCATCTGTTCGCCGATCCGTTCGACTTCGCCTATCACCTGTGCGAACAGGTGGAGTTTCAGGCGCACGGCCGCGGCTATCTGGGACCATTCGCCGCCGAGCCGGCGACCAGCTGGGCCGCTCCGCATTTGGCCGGCATCGCGGCGCGCATCCTGTCGCTGCGACCGGCGCTGAAGCCGTTTGAGATGAAGACCATTCTGTATTGGCTGTCGCGGTACGGGAAAGGCCTTTAGCCGCGACCCGATAGGGAGCGCGGAAATGGCGTAGGGTGCGCCAAGCGCATTCGCGCGGATGTACCGAAATCTCTTACGACTACGCTCTATTCTCCAGCATCCGACGAGCGACCGAGCAAACCGGCGACGCCTCGATCCCGCGCACTTCCGCTTGCATCGGATAATTCCCTCGCCGCGTTCACGGTATCTTTCCGGCACCTACCCCACTTCCGGGTACCCACTTTCCTTTTCGGCGGCGCTCTCCCTACGATTCAAATGGCCGGCGCTCCCGCCGGTTTATCCCTATCGAGAAAGAGAGATCGCCGTGAACCGCCTCCTCACTCCGGTCGCCCACGAAACCGCCGGTTCGGAAGGATCGCCGCCGCCGCTGGCGCCCCCGACCGACGCCGTTCTTCTCGACGCCTACTCGCAGGCCGTCGTCGGCGCCGTGGACCGGGTCAGTCCCGCCGTCGTCCATCTGGAAGTGCGTCAGCAAGCGTCGCCGCGGCGCGGCCAGCGCTTCTCGCGCGATGGCCAGGGCGCCGGCTCCGGCTTCCTGTTCACGCCGGACGGCTTCATCCTGACGAATAGCCACGTCGTCCATCGCGCCGCCGCCATCGAGGCCACGCTCGCCGATGGCCGCAAGTATCCCGCCGAGCGCGTCGGCGACGACCCCGACACCGACCTGGCCGTCATCCGCGTTCACGCCCCCGACCTGCACGCCGCCACGCTCGGCGACTCGCAGGCCATCCGGCCCGGGCAACTGGTCATCGCCATCGGCCATCCCTATGGCTTCCAGTCGTCCGTGACGGCCGGCGTGGTCAGTGCCCTGGGCCGGTCGATGCGTTCACGCACCGGCCGTCTCATCGACAACGTCATCCAGACCGACGCCGCCCTCAATCCCGGCAACAGTGGCGGCCCGCTCGTCAACTCGCGCGGCGAGGTGGTCGGCGTCAACACCGCCGTCATTTTACCCGCGCAGGGGTTGTGCTTCGCCTTGGCCATCAACACCGCGAAGTTCGTGGCCGGCAAGCTGATTCAGGATGGCCGCATCCGTCGAGGACGCATCGGCGTCGGCGGGCAGAATGTGCCGCTGCAGCGCAACTTGACTCGCTTCTTCAACCTGCCGGTCGAGACGGGCGTGCTGGTCATGCACGTCGAGCCGGACAGCCCGGCCGACAAAGCCGGTTTGCAGGAGGGGGATATCGTCATCGGCTTCGATGGCCAAAAGGTGGGGCAGATCGACGACCTGCATCGGATGCTGACGGACAAGCAAGTGGGCGTGCCGGCGCCGCTGACGGTGCTGCGTTTCCCGGAGAAGCTGGAATTGCCGATCACACCGGAAGAGGCGAAGTGAGATAGGAATGAGAACCGCGCCCCCGGTTAAAATTGCGGGGGGCGCGCAACCTCAAACTGGCGCGGGTGTAACCGGCGCTCTAAAACCTCAATAGTTTAGGCTTTAAACATTTGTGTTGTAGAGCGCCCCCAGCCTTGCGGTGT